>NZ_FMAY01000016.1 GCF_900094925.1 Kosakonia oryzendophytica
ATATGGCGTAATTTCCCCTCCAGCACCACGAGGCGTAATTCCCCCTGCGATAAATCCTGCTCCGTGAGAAAAGCCCGGCTGGTAATATAGCCCCGGCTGATATACCAGTCAGAAATGGCGGCGGTGAGTTCCGTTATTTTCGCCATATTCAGGCACCGGTTCAGCCAGGGCGCGGTCAGTTTTTGCTGCGCCTTTGCGCTGATAAGGGTGACACCGGAAAGGGTGATGGTGTGAACAGTAAAACAGGGGCCACCGGGCTGAGAGGCTGGCGCGCTCTGGCCTGCACGCGGCAGCGGGATGCTGCGCTCCAGTTCGTCGCGCTGTTGCTGGTTCTGCAGCAGCAGTTGTTCCTGCTGCTGACGCACGGCGTCGCGATCGGCCGGAGACAAAGGCGCGGCCTGCGCCGTTGTCGCCAGGAATAAAAATAAAACCAGATAACGCACGCGTTCATCCATGAGAAAAAAGTCCTGACCCAATAAATAAATTTGGGTTAAGTGGTTATTAATTATTGGTTTTGAGTATATTCCTATGGAACAAATTACAAAGCAATATACTGATAAGGAAAACGGCTATTTCTCATAAAAATTTAGGATTAATTCAGGATATATCCTCATTCATATAGACGATGAGAATAATAAAGGTTTTTCACAAGGCAATAAAAAAGCCTCCGTAGGGAGGCCTTAGTGCAACGTTATTACCTGACGCTAACGTTTACGAACATCGGGAATAATTAAATCCCCGCGCACCCGGTACGAACCCAGCACGCTTTGGGTTTTCTCATTCAACCAGGCAACGATTTTCGCGGCCATCGCATCCATCGAATATTCAATGGCCGGGATCGTTGGAATACCCGGTAAATGCAGCGAACCGGCAAGGCTAAACACCATAATGTCGCCAGGGACGGTTTTATTAAACGCCTGCAACTGAGGAATAACCCGCTGCGCTTCCTGCTCGTCTGCTACCAGTAATGCGTTGAAATTCAACGTAGTGGCGTTATTAAGTAACACCTGAAGCGCTACCGATGAAGAGGTATCATCCATAAACACCAGGTTGCGGTTAAACGGCAGGAAATTGTTTTCCAGCGCCAGCTTATAACCCAATAACACCTGATCGGCTGCGGCGCTGTTGGGGTGAATCAGCGCGATTTGTCGACGACCCTGGCTAATCAGATAATTACAAGCCGTTTCCGCCGCAAACGCGTGATCGAACTGAATACTGTTCGGCGTGGTCGTCGCGGATTCCACACAATCCACCAGAATGACATTTTCATCGTCGATATGAAGCGGGAAGCGCGCGCCGATAACCAACACATCGTCACACAGCCCGCAGGTCAGCTCATCCAGGGCGCTCATCACTTCCGCCTTACTGTTGGCGAAGCGTAACAGCAAATGTTTCTGGCTCTGGCTTAAATGTTTTTCCAGCGCGTAAAGGTAAGCGGTGGTTTGGTTGATATTGTCCTGAGCGCAAATAACACCGATGCAGCCTGTCGACTGGCTGAGCAAGGACTGCGCGATAACGTTGGGCCGGTAGTTCAGCTCATCAACCGCTTTCAGTACCGCGAGGCGACTGGCTTCCTTAACGCCGCGCGAACCACTCAACACCCGTGAGACTGTGGCTTTGGACACCCCAGCTAAACGTGATACATCGTTGATTGTAGACATCTTTCTCCCCAGACAGGCGCATTACCGCACCTGCAAATTCCAATTACAGCAACGACCAAAATCTAGCCGTTCGCAGTATAACGGTTTCCGTTTTTGATGGAAACCGTTTTTCCGTTTTGTCATTTTTGCTATCAATTCATCATCGAAATCTGTGATGAAAATCCAATAACCGGGCCTTGTAATCATCAGATATTGACAGCAATCACACTTCTATCCCGAAGAAATGGAAACCGGTTTCCGTATGATGTCCAATCACCTCCGCAATAACTATTTACATTTCGAGGATGAATGACGATGTACAGGATTATGTTGTGTTGCTCAGCCGGGATGTCCACCAGCTTGCTGGTGAGGAAGATGCTGGAAGCAGCGAAGGAACGCGAATTACCGGTGGAGATCGACGCGTACGGTGTGGCGGAATTTGACACGCAGTTTCCGCGTTATCAGGTTGTGCTTCTCGGACCACAAGTAAAATACATGTTAAAAACGCTGTCAGAAAAGGCCGCCGCTCAGGGCATTCCGGTACAACCCATCGACCCGATGGATTACGGCATGCAACGTGGCGAAAAGGTGCTGGACTATGCTCTGTCGCTGATTGAAGCGGCACATTAACAAGGTGTTCTTATGAGTTCCTTATATCAATCAATGATTACGGTTATTGAGCAAACCATTACGCCGCTGGCCGGTCGTCTTGGGCAGCAAAAATATGTTATCGCTATCCGCGACGGTTTTACCGCTGCACTGCCGTTTATGATCATCGGCTCGTTTATGCTGGTGTTTATCTTCCCGCCATTCTCCGCTGACACCACCGTCGGTTTCGCCCGCGCCTGGCTTGATTTCTCCACCGAGTATCGTGCGCAACTGATGCTGCCGTTTAACCTCAGCATGGGGGTAATGACGTTCTTTATCTCCGTCGGTATCGGCGCCAGCCTCGGTCGCCAGTTTAATCTCGACCCGGTGATGACAGGCTTGCTGGCGTTTATGGCGTTTTTGCTGGTGGCCGCGCCGTACGCAGACGGCAAAATCTCCACCCAGTACCTTTCCGGACAGGGGATTTTTACCGCGCTGCTGACGTCGATTTATTCCGCCCGCGTTTATGCCTGGCTGAAACAGCACAACATCACCATTCGCCTGCCGAAAGAGGTGCCGACCGGGGTTGCTCGCTCGTTTGAAATCCTCATTCCGGTACTGGTGATCATTGGGACACTGCACCCGCTGAACCTGTTTATTGAAGCGCAAACCGGCATGATCTTGCCGCAGGCGATTATGCACCTGCTGGAGCCGCTGGTATCCGCATCCGACTCTCTGCCTGCTATTCTGCTGTCTGTGCTGCTGTGCCAAATCTTCTGGTTCGCCGGGATCCACGGTTCACTGATTGTTACCGGCATCATGAACCCGTTCTGGATGGCAAACCTCTCCGCCAACCAGGCTGCACTGGCTGCGGGTGCTGCGCTGCCCCACGTTTATCTGCAAGGGTTCTGGGATCACTACCTGCTGATTGGCGGCGTCGGTTCCACGCTTCCGCTGGCCTTCCTGCTGCTGCGCAGCCGCGTCGCACATCTGCGTACTATCGGCAAAATGGGCGTAGTGCCGAGCTTCTTCAACATCAACGAACCGATCCTGTTCGGTGCGCCAATCATCATGAACCCGATGCTGTTTATCCCGTTCGTCTGCGTGCCGCTGGTTAACGCCGTACTGGCCTGGACCGCCACCAAAATGGGCTTGCTGGCGCAGGTGGTTTCGCTAACGCCGTGGACAACGCCCGCGCCGATTGGTGCGTCATGGGCCGCAAACTGGGCCCTAAGCCCGGTGGTGATGTGCCTGATTTGTATGGTGATGTCTGCGCTGATGTACCTGCCGTTCCTGCGCGCTTACGAGCGTTCGCTGATGAAAACAGAGGAACAAAAAGCGCAAAACACCGCGCCGATGACGGAAACCGTCCGCAGTAACTAAGCCGTAACGCATAAGCAGTAACGAAAAGGAGTCGGTAATGAAATACGTATTTCCCGCAAACTTCTGGTGGGGCAGCGCGTGTTCCGCACTGCAAACCGAAGGGGAAAGCCAGCAGGGCGGGAAAAGCGCCACGACATGGGATGCCTGGTACACCCGGGAACCCTGGCGCTTTCACCAGCAGATTGGGCCGCAGGAGACGTCTACGTTTTACCGCCACTGGCGGCAGGATGTCGCGCTGTTAAAGCAGCTCAATCACAACAGTTTTCGTACGTCGCTCAGCTGGGCGCGTCTGATCCCGGACGGAACCGGCGAAGTGAATCCGCAGGCGGTGGAATTTTACAACGCGGTGATCGACGAACTGCTGGCGCAGGGCATTACGCCGTTTATCACGCTGTTTCACTTCGATATGCCGATGGTGATGCAGGAAAAAGGCGGCTGGGAAAACCGGGAAGTGGTGCAGGCATTCAGCCGCTACGCACAAATCTGTTTTGAGCTGTTCGGCGACCGGGTTCAGCACTGGTTCACCTTTAACGAACCCATCGTGCCCGTAGAAGGCGGGTATCTGTACGATTTCCATTACCCAAACGTGGTGGATTTCAAACGTGCCGCCACGGTGGCGTACCACACGGTTCTGGCCCATGCCAGCGCAGTACGCGCGTTTCGCGCCGGACATTATTCCGGTGAAATTGGCATTGTACTGAACCTGACGCCATCGTATCCCCGTTCGCAGCATCCGGCGGATCTGCAAGCGGCGCACTATGCAGACTTGTTGTTTAACCGCAGTTTTCTCGACCCGGTACTGCGTGGCGAGTATCCCGCTGACCTGGTGGCGCTGCTGAAAGAGTACGATCAGCTTCCCGCCTGCCAGCCGGAGGATATTTCGCTCATTGCAGAAGGGAAAATCGATCTGCTCGGCATTAACTATTACCAGCCGCGGCGGGTAAAGTGCCGGGACAGCGCGGTTAATCCCGCATCGCCGTTTATGCCAGAGTGGTTGTTTGATTATTACGAAATGCCAGGCCGCAAAATGAACCCCTATCGCGGGTGGGAAATTTATGAACCCGGTATTTACGATATTATTACCAACCTGCGCGTAAATTATGGCAACCCACGCTGTTTTATTTCTGAAAACGGTATGGGGGTTGAGAATGAACAACGTTTTATTGAAAACGGGCAAATTAACGACAGTTATCGTATCACCTTTATTCGTGATCATCTGATCTGGTTACATAAAGGTATTAGCGAGGGTTGTAATTGCCTCGGTTATCATATGTGGACATTTATTGATAACTGGTCATGGTGTAATGCCTATAAAAACCGTTACGGTTTTGTGCAGTTAGATTTGGAAACCCAGCAACGTACCATTAAGAAAAGCGGAGAGTGGTTCGCAGCAACCGCTGCTCATAATGGTTTTAATCAGGATTAAATTATTATGGTCGCACTTGAAGAAGCGGTAATGGAGATTATCGTCAACGCCGGACAGTCGCGCAGCCTGTGCTTTGAAGCGCTGCGTGCGGCAAGGGAAGGCAACATGGAAGAGGCGCGTAATCTGCTGCGTGAAGCCGACGGGTATTCCCGTCAGGCGCACCAGATGCAAACAAAATTAATTGAACAGGATGCCGGAGAAGCCCGGCAGCCCATGACATTAATTATGGTGCATGCCCAGGATCATTTAATGACCTCGCTGCTGGCGCGTGAATTATCGGAGGAAATAATCCAGCTCTATCAACGTTAATGAATGGAGAATTGATTACGGTAAATCTTA
Source organism: Kosakonia oryzendophytica (assembly GCF_900094925.1). Taxonomy (GTDB): domain Bacteria; phylum Pseudomonadota; class Gammaproteobacteria; order Enterobacterales; family Enterobacteriaceae; genus Kosakonia; species Kosakonia oryzendophytica. The sequence continues at coordinate 5,377 of NZ_FMAY01000016.1, forward strand.
ATTATTCTGTACCCGAGTTACTAAAATAAAGCATTTTGTTTTGATGATGGCAATATTTTCTGTCCTCTGAGGAACGGAAGGTTATTGTCTGAGAACAACTTACTACATTGAGATAACCATGAGAATAAATAAAAAACTTCCAGTGGCGCTGGCGGTTGCGGCTACCCTTTGCTCTGGATCCGTCTTCGCTCAAGAATTTACCCAAGAGCAAATAGATGCCATCGTCGCCAAAGCGGTGGATAAAGCTCTGGCGGACCGTCAGGCTAAAATGGACGCCGCCATCAATAAAAAAGCGGATGTCATCGTCGAACCACAAAGCACGGCGCAAACACCGGATATGGCCATTCCCTATGGCCTGAAATTCAGCGGCTACGCCCGTTATGGTGCACATTTCCAGACTGGCGATCAGAAATATGTCGGTGTTGATGGCTCCTATAATGGCGCCTCAGCCATTGGTCGTCTGGGTAACGAAGGCAACGGCGGTGAATTCCAGCTCTCCAAGGCGTTTAAAAGCGGTAACGGCGCAATCTGGGACGTCAACGTGATGTTTGACCACTGGGGTGATGAAGTTAACCTGAAAAAAGCCTATGCCGGCGTCACCAACCTGCTGGCCTCCAACCCGAATGCGTACTTCTGGGCAGGGCGTGACTTCCACCAGCGTCCACAACAGGGGATCAACGACTACTTCTGGATGAACCACGACGGACAGGGTGCCGGGGTGAAAAACTTCGATATTGGCGGCGTGCAGTTTGATGTGGCCGCCGTCGGCGCTGTCGAATCCTGTAGCCCGGAAGTGCTGGAAGATGAAGCCAACCCGTCGCGCATAACCTGTACCGGTAGTTCGAACGTCGGTGATAAAGGCAACTATGCCGTCACCTCGAAAATTCACGGTATGAAGGTCGGGCCGCTCGATCTGGAGATTTACGCCAACTACGGTTTCGACTCAAAAGCGATTGAAAGCGAAGATCGTCTGAAAGCCTGGCAGGGCGGCGTGGTGCTCAGCCACACCAACGATCATGGGGTAAATAAAGTGATCGCCCGCTACTCCGATAACGCCGACAACAGCGTATTTAATAAAACCGACGATCTGAAAGCGATTTACACCAGCTTTGAGGGCAGTTACAAGTTCTCCCGGCAGACGCAAGTGGACTACTTGCTGGCGTTCCATGATTACGATAACAGCGCCAATAAAGCGGATAACCGCCGCAACTATGGCGTAATTGTGCGCCCGATGCACTGGTGGAACGATGTGCACTCCACCTGGCTGGAAGCGGGTTATCAGCGCGTCGATTATGACGATGGCGGCGACAACCACGGCTGGAAAGTCACCCTCTCGCAGAACATTTCTATCGCGATGGGGCCTGAATTCCGCCCGATGCTGCGCTTCTATGTAACCGGCGGCGAAGTGGATAACAAACGCACCTCACGCGTCAACGGCACGACCGACACGACGCTCGATTCCTTTAACGTCGGCGCGATGTGGGAAGCCTGGTTCTGATGTAAAAAACCGGAGGCGGTCCCCCTCAGCCGCCTCCGGCTAAACTCTGTACATGTGTTATGATGCGCGCCTTATTAATAAGCAATCAGCATGACAGAGTTGAGTTAGAAGATGGGTTCCACGAAAAAAGGGATGCTTTGTGTACTGGCAGCGGCCGTATTATGGGGCAGCTCCGGGGTGTGTGCGCAGTACATTATGGAGAAGAGTCATATTTCGTCGCCGTGGTTAACCATGACGCGACTGCTGTTCACCGGCGTGATTTTGTTAACGCTCTCGTTTGTGCATGGCGACAAGATTTTCGCGATCCTCAAAAGCCGCAAAGACACCTTCAGTTTGCTGTTTTTCTCGCTGTTTGGCGCACTGATTGTGCAGCTCACCTTTTTATTGACCATTGAAAAATCTAACGCCGCCACCGCGACGGTACTGCAATTTTTGTCGCCGACGATTATCGTGGCCTGGTTTGCGCTGGTGCGAAAAGCCCGACCAACGCTGCCCGTGGCATCCGCCATTTTCACCTCGCTGCTTGGCACCTTTCTGTTGGTGACGCATGGCAAACTGACGTCGCTCTCTATTTCTCCGGAAGCGCTGCTGTGGGGAATTGTCTCGGCATTTTCTGCCGCGTTCTATACCACCTATCCCGCAGCGCTTATCGCCCGTTACGGCACGTTGCCGATTGTCGGCTGGAGTATGTTGCTGGCCGGGCTGATGCTGACCCCGTTCTTTGGTGGGCAAGGGGGGGATTTTGTTGTCGATGGCCGCCTGTTGATGGCGTTTTTCTACCTGGTGGTGATCGGCACGGCGCTCACGTTCAGCCTTTATCTGAAAGGCGCGCAACTCATTGGCGGTTCGAAAGCCAGCATTCTCAGTTGTGCCGAACCGCTGAGCAGCGCCCTGCTCTCGGTGGTATTGTTGGGGGTGGCGTTCTCCCTGCCAGACTGGCTGGGCACGCTATTGATTGTCTCATCGGTGATGCTCATTTCGCTCGATTCCCGCCGCAAAGCACGGGTCGCAGCCTGATAGTCACAAGGCCTGATAGCGCGTTGCTTATCAGGCCTGTATGCATTCTACGTTACGCTCTGACCTTCACTTTTGCTGCCACCAACAGTGCGGTCAGTAACATCAGACTACCGGACAGTACCAGCGGCGACAGCAACCCGTAGTGATCCAGTGCAAAACCGCCAATCGCCGCACCACAGGTATTGGCAAGCTGGATCACCGCCACCTGAATGGAGCCGGCTTTCTCCGCCTGATCGGCCAACGAACGGGTGATCCACGTTGACCAGCCAACCGGCACCAGCGCAAACCCCAGTCCCCAGATAATGGCGATACCAGCGGCAACAACTTTATCGGAACCCCAGAAGATCAATACCAACGCACTTGCCGCCAGCGTGAGTGGCGCCAGCGCCAGTGCCATTTTCACCGAGCGCTTCATCACCATCGGCGAAATCGAGGTGCCGACAAAACTGGCAATACCAAAGCTCAGCAACACCAGCGTAAGCCCATCGACATCAAACCCAGCCAGGTTCATGTACACAGGGCGAATATAGGTAAAAAACGAGAACTGCCCGGCGAAGACCATAAAGATCGCCAGCATTCCCGCCGCCACTCCCGGGCGTTTGAGCAGGCCAAACATATTCTGGTGATGCTCAGTTTTACCCGGCAACGACGGCAGCGCCATCCATACCCAGGCAATACAAGCGAACCCCATCAATGCGGCGGCATTGAACACGTTGCGCCAGCCGATAATACCGCCCAGGAAACTGCCAAGCGGCGCGGCGATCACCAGCGCAATAGACACTGCGCCAAAAATCACTGACAGCGCTTTCGGGATAGTGCGCGCCGGTACCAACCGCATGGTCAGTGAGGCCGACATTGCCCAGAAACCACCTAACGCGAGCCCGAGGCAAGCGCGTCCTGCCAGCAGCAGCGTAAAGCTATTGGCAAAAGAGACCAGCAGGCAGGAGAGGGTTAACAATACGGCAAAGGCCAGCACCACATACCGCCGGTCCATCGCGCGGATCACAGTGGTAATAAACAGGCTGGCGAACATGGCGACAAAAGCAGTTACGGTCACGGTTTGCCCGGCGACCCCTTCAGAAACGCCGAGATCCAGTGCCATTGGCGTGAGCAGGCTGACCGGTAAAAACTCCACCGTGATCAGACACGCCACACAAAACGCCACAGCAAAGACGGCGGACCAGTTAGGGCGAATTACCGCATCCGTTGAAGATTGCGTCACAGATTGCTCAGTCATGTATCACCCGCTTAGTTTTTATTCGTGAAAGTCGCGCAGTGTAACATTCATAATCTGTGACGCAATTAACAATTTGGCAACTCTTTACCCGGAGGCAGTTGACCCTCACCCCGGCCCTCTCCCTGGAAGGGAGAGGGGGAAAACCACCACATATCTCACCCGCGCCCCAGAAAGTCGGGAGGTTATTCCCTCCCCCTACGGCGAGAGGCGCAGGAAGAGGAGGAAATTACGCAGCTCGCGCGTTACGTGCTGCGGTCGCCAGGCCGACTATCCACTCCTGGTGCGCGTTGATCATCGGGTTCGGCACGGTGCTGGCAAGCTGTTGCGCTGGTACGCCGCGTTGCGACTCCTGCGTCAGGATGCGGACACGCCCGCCGGGTAAATCCTCAAACAGCCAGGCGTGGATCACGTCCAGCCGTGAGCTGGCGTCACCTTCAACCCAGCCATACCAGGCAATACGCGCGGCCTGGCCTTCCGCAGGCGGCACATATTCACTCACCTGCGCCTCCACCGGGAAACCGAAAGTGGTAAAACGAAAACGGGCGTTGGCGCTTAACAGCGGGCCGCTACCGTCATGGAAACGGATATCCTGCGCATTGCTGTAATAGGTCGGCCAGAGGGTAGTGTCGTTCAGTTGCGCCCAAATCTCCTGCGCCGTTAACCCCGCGACAATGATTTCGTTGGAGGTAAAGTTATCGGTGGTGCCCGGCAGGTAGTCTTGCGGCCAGATTATCGCGCTTTGGGTCAGTGATTGCGTCATGGTGTACCTCGTCAGTAATTAACGAGGGCCACTATGCGTAGCGCAGTGTTATAAATCTAATGGTTATCTTTGATAAACGTTATAACGCAGCGTGATATCAGTGCAGCCAGTGCACACCGTCTTCGGGAATAAACAGCGCGTTATAGCGCATCTGGAAATTGTTCAGTTCGGCGTTATCCGGCTCCAGCTCACGTAAAAAACCGAGTGCCAGGCGTACCTGCGCATCGGTAATCGGTGCCGCCAGCCGCCCTTTTTGCATCAGCCGATGCCAGTACTGCAAGTTTTGCTCGCTGCTGTCGACAATGCATACCTGCCAGATCAGCAACACCTGCGCCGCATTTTGCAGGTGGGCCTCGTCCGGGCGCGCCAGATAAGCCAGATATTCCCCCCCTGCGGTTTTGCCCATCTGGTCGATCATCGATTCGACTGGCACGGGCTGGAGCGTAAGTCGGTCGGTGAGGCGGCGTATCGCACGGCGGGAATCGGAGGTTAATACCCTGAAACCAATCACAAAAACAACCACCAGCGTTGCCAGCATCAACCAAATCATAACCGCTCCTGAGCAGAAAAGAGGCTCATCATACGGGTAAAACGCACGCCACGGACAGTCGTAAATGCGATAATCTTTGTTATCGACTGACCGGGTCATCATCATGAATAACGATATCAGAAACCTCGATCTCAACCTGCTTAAAACCCTTGATGCGCTGCTGGATGAGCGAAACGTCACGCGTGCAGCGGCGCGTCTTTCGTTAACCCAACCGGCGGTGAGCGGCATGCTGACGCGACTGCGCGACTACTTTGCCGACCCGCTGTTTATTCGCGCGCCGCACGGTATGGTGCCAACGGTTCGCGCACACGCGCTGGCGGCCCCGGTTAAACGCATCCTCGAAGACATTGACCTGTTACTGAAACCCATCGCGTTCGACCCGCAGGTAGCCACGCTTACCTGGACGCTGGCCGCTACGGACTACGCGCTCAAAGTGGTGATCGTGCCGTTTATTGCGGCGTTAAAAACACAAGCGCCGGGCATCCGCGTACGCGTAGAACCGGTCGAGCCCCGGCAACTGGTGAGCCAGCTTGAACGCGGTGAGATTGATGTGGCCTTAATGACGCCCTACAGCACACCGCCAGAGCTACATAGCCGGGCGCTGTTTGATGAGCGTTTTGTTTGCATGATGCGCGCCAACCACCCGGATGCCGCGCGGGAAAGTTTATCGCTGGACAGATTCTGTGCGCTGGAGCATGCGCTGGTCTCGTGGGATGGCGACCGCTTTCGCGGCGTGGTGGATGAAGCGCTGGCGGCACAGGGCAGAACGCGGCGTGTGAGCGTGTCGGTGGGTAACTTTCTGATCCTGCCAGACATCCTGGCAGCCAGCGATATGGTGGCCGTTGTGCCACAGCGGCTCGCCAATCTGACCGAAGGCATGAGCACGCTGGCAACGCCTCTGCCGGTGCCGGGTTTTACGAAAACCATGACCTGGCACGAACGTACTCACCGCGATCCGGCACACCAGTGGTTGCGTAACGTGCTGCTGGAAACCAGTCAGGGATAACGCGCCCGGATCACGGGCGCATCAACGAGAGGGTTACTCAATACCGGTTGTGACGTGGAACTGCCGCGTTTCCCCTGGCGCCAACGTCAGCAAGCTGCCATTGCGCTGCGCCGCAAGGAATCCTTCCGGGCGACAAGTGGCAGGCAGGGCAAAGGCCGCCACCTGCTGGTCGCCGTTGTAAAGGATCCAGCGGGTAGCATAGTTAAACTCACGGCTGGAAAAACGCGTCAGATACGTTACGCCATCCGGGCCGTGCATCCGGAAGGTCGGCACATCGGTGTAACGGTTGAGCCTATCGGCGAAAAAGACAATTTCCGGATCGTAAAACGCCGGTTGCGTCAGTGCAGTCAGCGTGGCTTCACCCTGTTGTAAACGGCGGTTAAAAGCCAGCCACTGCTCCGTTGGTTTCACATGTGCTGGCACCGACTCGCGCAGCGTCAATGCATCTTCCGGCAGGTTCTGACTGAACGTTGCCTGGGGTACATACGCGTAATTCATATGGCACATGTACTGGAGCGGCATCGGGGCAGACGCCAGATTAGTCACCGCCATCTCAATAGCAAACAACGCGCTGTTGCTGCGCAGCACCACCGACGGCTGCGCCAGATAGTGATTGCCAAACCCCATCACATACTCATAGCGCCCGCTCAGGCGGAGCGTGTCCCCTTCCAGCTCCAGCCAGGCCTCGTCCATCGATGCGCACGCCATTTCACCGTGCAGGGCGTGCGTGTCTTCCGGTGAAGGGCAGCCATTCGCCAGCAGCCCGGAGTGGAACGCAAAGCAGCCGTAAGTTTCCACAATCTGCTGTGCTGGTTTCGGCTGGCTGAACATGTTACGCATGGTCAGGGATCGATCATCGAAATACGCATCCCAGATCATCTGCCCCAGCCAGGGCAGCACCAGCAGATGGCCGCGGGCATTCTCCATTTTCAGCGCTTCAATTCCGCCCGGATAGCGAAACGCGCTGACGGTAAAGTCACGGTTTTCCAGAAGGATGCGCGGCTGCGCAGTAAACAACTCACGCCAGAGCGCCAGACGTGTGGTCATCATCATCTCCTTAAGAAGCCGTCGCTTCGGTCAGTTCACGGCGCACTTTACTCTCACGCCAGAAATAAACACCGACGTAGACAAAGCACAGCATAGAAACCAGGAACGAGAGCTGTAGCGAGTGGAACATATCCGCCACGTATCCCTGCACCGCTGGCACCACGGCTGCGCCGACAATTGCCATCACAATCACCGCGCCCGCCATTTCGGTATGTTCGTTATCCACCGTATCCAGCGTACCGGCATAGATGGTCGCCCAGCAGGGTCCGAACAGCACACTGACCGCCACCGCTACATAGACCGCGCTGAAGCTCGGCGCCAGCGCAACATAGGCAAGGAACAGCGCGCCAACGATCGCATACATAATGAGGACTTTCGCCGGGTTAAAACGCGTCATCAACATGTTGGCGACAAACTTGCCAATAAAGAAACAGGCGAAGCTGTACACCATAAAGTTCGAGGCATCGCGCTCGTTGATATCCCCCAGTTCCAGCGCCAGACGAATGGTGAATGACCAGACAGCAACCTGCATCCCCACATACAGAAACTGCGCGAGGATCCCACGACGAAAGCGGCTATTGGTTGCCAGATAACGCAGCGTGTCCAGCGCAGACGGGCGTTTATGTGCGGCGGTTTGCGCCACTTTGCATGCCGGGAAGCGGGTGAACATAAACAGCGCCATCACCACAACCAGCACCATAATCATGTACTTATACGGTTCGAGGGTGTTTTCCAGCATCAGGACTTTAAAGTGATGGATCTGCTCCGGCGTCATGCCCGCCATCTGTTTTTGCAGACTATCGCCGTCGGAAAACACCAAATATTTCCCCAGCAAAATGCCGGATGCCGCACCAATCGGGTAGAAGGTCTGACTGATATTCAGACGCAACGTGGCCTGCGCTTTTGGCCCCAGCATCGAACTGTAAGTATTGGCGGCGGTTTCAAGAAAACTCAGACCGATGGCAATGGCGAAAATCGCCGCCAGAAACATGGTGTAGGTCGCCATATGAGAGGCAGGAAAGAACAGCGTACAACCCACGATATACAACGTCAGGCCGATTAAAATCGCCATCTTATAACTGCTGTTTTTGATAACCAGCGAGGCCGGAAGGGCAATTAAGAAATAACCACCATAAAATGCACTCTGTACTAATGCGGAAGCAAAATTACTTAATGAGAAAACACTTTTAAACTGTGTAATTAATATGTCATTTAATGCAGCGGCACATCCCCATAACGGGAATAAACAGGATAACAGAATAAACTGGAACAATGGCGTTTTATTCAGATAGCCATCGGGCATCTGAACGATATTTTTTTCGTTCATAGTGCTACCTTTAATTTTGCAGGGTACCGGCCTGAGGTATTACCGGCTGTATTTTATTAAACACAGCCGCAATAATTCAGGCGTGATTATTCATTGAACGTCAGAAACTCATTAAACTGCTCAATACTCGGGTAAGATGATTGTGTGCCTTTACCCGTCACGCTGAACGCGGCGAAGAGTGAGGCCTTCTTCATGGCGGTTTCCACATCACCGCTTTGTACATAGTAGTGGGCAAAACAGCCGATAAACGCATCACCAGCGCCGCTGGTATCAATAGCATTCACTTTTATGGCCGGAATATGCAACTCACGATCGCGGGTCATCCACAGTGCGCCTTTTTCCCCCATAGTGACAATAATATTGTTCAGCCCTTTATCAATCAGGCTGCGGGCCGCCACACGAATATGGTCATAATTATCCACCGGCATGCCAGTAAGAATTTCCAGCTCAGTTTCATTCGGTATAAAGAAATCACACTTGCAGGCATAAGACATATCTAATTCACGCAGTGCCGGTGCCGGATTTAATAATACGTCGATGCCATGTTTTTTACCGAATTCAATCGCGTGGTAAACCGTCTCTAATTGAACCTCCAGTTGCAGCACAATCAGTTTGCATTTTTTAAGGTCTTCCGCAGCGCGATCAATATCTTCCGGAGAAAGAAATTTGTTCGCCCCTTTGATAATTAAAATACTGTTACTGGAGTTAGGGTTAACAAAAATCGGCGCGACGCCGCTGCTGGTGCAGGGGACTTTCTCAACATAGGTGGTGTTAATGCCCCAGGACTCGAGGTTGCGGATGGTGTTGTCGGCAAAAATATCATCGCCCACTTTGGTCAGCATCAACACTTTCGAGTTGAGTTTCGCTGCGGCAACCGCCTGGTTTGCGCCTTTGCCGCCACAGCCAATTTTGAAGGCAGGTGCTTCCAGCGTTTCTCCCTCTTTCGGCATCTGATGGGTATAGGTGATGAGATCCACCATGTTGGAGCCAATAACGGCGATATCCATTTTAGTCCCTCTCTGAAACAATCACATAACAATGATATTATCGTAACATTATCATGTTATTTTAGTATCATTTGTGACTCCGCTCGCGATTACGGGATCCGGCTTTGCCTGCCACCTTCGTCACAGTTACTGCATATCCACGGATTAAGCACATATCCAGCACGAACATTTAAATGTTACTATAGGAACATAAAAGGTGAGCAGGAGAACAACTGAATGGAAACCAAGCAAAAAGAGCGTATCCGCCGCCTGGTGGAACTGCTGAAAAAGACGGACCGTATCCACCTGAAAGACGCAGCGCGGATGCTGGAAGTGTCGGTGATGACGATCCGCCGGGATTTCAGCCAGGAAGATGAACCGCTGCCGCTGGCGCTATTGGGTGGTTACATTGTGATGGTGAATAAACCAGCCGCTCCCACCCCAGCGACGAATGCTATTGCTGCTCGCCCGCACCATAAAGATGATTTACCGATCGCCATCCTGGCCGCCGGACTGGTGAACGAAAACGATCTGGTCTTCTTTGATAACGGACCGGAAATGCCGTTGGTCATCAGCATGATACCGGATGAAATCACCTTTACCGGCATTTGCTATTCCCACCAGGTGTTTATGGCGCTGAATGCCAAACCGAACGCCACCGCCATGTTATGCGGCGGTACCTACCGCGCTAAAAGCGATGCCTTCTATGCGCCGGACAACCACTCGTTGCTGGATGCGTTGAATCCGCGCAAAGCCTTTATTTCCGCCAGCGGCGTACATGAACACTATGGCGTAACCTGGTTCAACATTGATGATTTACCCATCAAGCGCAAAGCGATGGCGCACGGCATGCGCAAAATTTTACTGGCGCGTTACGCACTGTTTGATGAAGTGGCGCCTGCCAGCATTGCCCCGCTTTCAGCGTTTGACGTGCTGGTGAGCGATCGGCCGCTGCCGCCAGAGTACCCGGCGCACTGCCGCAATGCGTTTGTGAAAGTGATTACACCGGATTCCGACAGCGAAGCTACCCTCTGACCCGGTGCACAAGGCACCGGGTTACGTCCACGGTTACTCGAAAAACAGGCCAAGCTTATTAAACACACCGGGATCGGTCGGGTGACGGATGATTTGCACCACGTCTTCGAGTTTATCTATCTGACTGATCATCTGCTCCAGACGCTGATCGTTAGCGACCTGTAGCCAGATGCGGCTCTGCTCACCACGTTGTAGCGGCAAACAGAGAATGCCTTCCACGTTAAATGCCCGACGGGCAAACAACCCGCAGACGTGAGTCATGACGCCCGGATGGTTGCGCACGGTGAGTTCAAGAATGACGTTATCAGTTGCATGCATGGCTTATTCCCCCACCATTTCTGTATTCGCCGCGCCTGGCGGCACCATCGGGTACACTTTTTCTTGCGGGTCGATGCGTACATGGACCAGTGCGGGGCCGGGACGATCAATGATCGCCTGCAAGGCCGCCTGAGGATCGGCAACGGCGTTTAAATCGCAGGTATGCAGACCAAAACCGGCGGCAATCTGGGTGAAATTAATCATTCCCGGATAGGTTGCCGCAAACACGCCTTGTTTGTAGAACAGGCTCTGCTGCTGGTGTACCAGCCCCAGCGCTTCGTTATTCATCAGAATGATTTTCACATCCAGATTGTTTTCCGCAGCGGTGGCCATCTCCTGGATGTTCATCATCAGGCTACCGTCACCGGAGAAGCAAATAACCTTGCGCGTCGGGTTCGCCAGTGCAGCACCGATCGCGGTGGGTAAACCGAAGCCCATGGTTCCCAGACCGCCAGACGTCAACCACTGGCGTGGGCGGTTCAACGGATAAGCCTGCGCCGCCCACATCTGATGCTGACCAACGTCCGTGGTAATAATGGCCTCATCGTCCACACACGCGGCAACCGCGTTGATCAGCCCATAGTGGGTTAACGGATCGCCCGCCTGAGGAATGTTGCCCGGAAACTCCTGCTGTAACTGCGCTACCAGGTTGCGCCAGCTATGACGCGACTGCGCTTCCACGTGCGGGATCAACGCATCCAGCACTTCGCCCACATCCCCCTGGATAGCCACATGCGCCTGCTTGATTTTCCCCAGCTCCGCACGGTCGATATCCACATGAATGATATTGGCGTTCGGACAGAACTGCTCAGTTTTACCGATCGCCCGGTCATCAAAACGCGCACCCAGCACTACCAGCAGATCCGCTTCCTGCAGGATATGGTTGGTACTGCGTGCGCCGTGCATACCCAGCATGCCCAATGACAACGGATGTTGCTTCGGCAGCATGCCCAGCGCCATCAGCGTCATGGTGGTCGGCAGATTGGCTTTCTCCGCCAGCAGGCGAACCTGTTCCGGCGCGTTAATCACCCCGCCGCCCAGGTACAACACCGGGCGCTGCGCGGCATTAATCATGTCAGCGGCGTCACGCACGCTTTGCGCATTATACGCAGGTGCAGGGGCTTTACCGCCCGCTTCCGGCAATTCGCTCAAGGTGATTTCTGCGGTCTGCACATCTTTAGGAATATCTATCCACACCGGGCCAGGACGACCGGACTGCGCAATGCGGAACGCATCGCTGATCACCTGCGGCAGTTCGGCAATGTCGCGCACCAGGTAGTTATGTTTTGTGATGGGGATAGAGATGCCGTAAGTGTCGACTTCCTGAAAGGCATCTGTGCCAATCATTGAAGCCGGAACCTGGCCGGTAATGCAAATCAGCGGAATAGAGTCGAGGCGCGCATCGGCGATGGCAGTCACCAGATTGGTAGCACCCGGCCCGCTACAGGCCATACATACTGCCGGTTTTCCCTGCGTGCGGGCCATGCCCTGGGCGATAAATCCGGCCCCTTGCTCGTGACGGGCGAGGATATGGCGGATCTGCTTACTCTGACTTAATGCGTCGTATAAGGGGAGAACCGTACCACCAGGGATACCCGTTACCGTGGTAATGCCCTGACGTTCCAGTAAATGAACTATCAGTTGCGCGCCGGTGTAGCGCGTCGATGGTGATGTTGTGCCCGAACTTGCCATGCTCCAGTCCTTATTGTTCTGGGCCGACTTTCCAGGGAGGCTAAAACAAGAAACCCCGCCCGGTTTGCGCCGGCGGGGTTTTGGAATCGTGTGTTGTTCCGGACCCTACGGCGCATTGCCGACGACCACCACCACACGCACGACGACCACCGCGGCGTTATGCGCGGTTTTTAGTAGGTTCATCGACATCGTGGAAGTGTTCATTAGGGACCTGTCTGTCATAAGTTAACAGGATTTATACAAGCACAGGTTTTAGCCGCCGACAACTGCTTTTTACGCACCGGCAGAAAAGTGAGCCATAGATCACGTTTGTTTGCACAGGGCATGAAAACAAAAAACCCCGCCGGAGCGAGGTTTTTAACAGGTTTTCGCGGTTGGTCGCCGCAAAACACACTGCGTTACGTCAACAGCGAAACTATACGGCAATTTTAGTATTCGCGCAATTTTCGGGCGGTTTACCCCGCATTCATTATGGTTCACGGCGCGAAAATCGTCCAGATAATACTGTATATATAAACAGTATTAATATATACTGACCTTGTAATCGGTGTGTGGGGGCCGCTGTTCTACGGCGCAGATAAAGTCCTGGCTGAAACGGGTGGTGCCGTCAGTACCTTAACCCTAATGAGAGCACACTGCGTTACGCCAACAACAAGGCTGACAACAGGCAGCGGAAAGGTACGTCAGCCGGTGCTCCTTAACCCGAGGAGAAGCGTATGGGCGGAATGGAGATGACGATTCTGATCCTGAAACTCATTGTTGCGTTACTGCAACTGCTTGATGCCGTCCTGAAATACCTGCGGTAATTCAGGTTCAAGCCGCACAAAAGAGGGGCGGGAAACCGCCCCTCTTTAACACCCGTCATCTGGCTTCAATGCACAGCAGCATGTTACCTTTTGCTGACACTCCACTGACGCAACCCATTATGACTTTTTCTGTTTTCTGCATTCTGCTGTTCGCCGCCCTGCTACACGCAAGCTGGAACGCCATTGTGAAAGCAGGCAGCGATAAACTCTATTCTGCTATCGCCGTAAGTGGCTCTGCGTCATTCATTGCGCTGATTTTACTCCCCTTTTCCCCCCAACCTGACCTTGCCAGCGCGCCGTATCTCGCGGCAAGTTGCGCGTTGCAGGTGGTTTACACCGTACTGGTAGCAAAAACGTATCAGGTTTCAGACATGAGCCAGACCTACCCCCTGATGCGTGGCACTGCACCATTGCTGGTGGCGGTGATAAGCGTGCTGATATTGGGTGATTCGCTTTCCTTCACCGCATGGGGAGGGATTGCCGTGGTTTGCCTCTCCATTCTCGGCATGGCGTTTAATGGGCGAAACCAGTCACGCAAAGGAATTTGGCTGGCGCTGCTCAACTCCTGCTTTATTGCCGGGTATACGCTGGTAGACGGTACCGGCGTGCGCCTCGCAGGATCTGCGCTGGGTTACTCACTGTGGACCTTTTTCCTCAACGGATTTTGCTTGTTGTGTTGGGCAATGCTGGCGCGGCGGCAAGCGGTGAGCCGTTATCTGGTTGCCAACTGGAAAATAGGTCTGCCTGGCGGTATTGGCACCATGGGATCTTATGGGCTGGCCCTGTGGGCCATGACGCAAGCGCCGTTGGCGGTGGTGGCCGCACTGCGCGAAACGTCGATTCTGTTCGGCGCGGTTATCGCCTTTGTGCTGTTAAAAGAGAACGTCGCCGGACTGCGCATAGCCGCAGCGTTTGGCATTGCCGCCGGCGCTATTTTGTTGCGCCTTTCATGATGCAAACTGGCAACAAAAGTTGCCGAATATTGTTTACAAATCCTGCCTGATGCAGCGTTGTCTTTGCTGCCTTCCATAGTGGTTCTGTCATCTTACTGTGGTAGATTCCTCTCGCATTAAGGCTGTATAGCAGCAACATATTCTTTAATTTCCCATTTTCTAAAAGTAATCAGCGAAATGAAAAGGCAGAGAAACGTCAATTTGTTATTGATGCTGGTGCTCCTGGTCGCCGTCGGGCAGATGGCGCAAACCATTTATATTCCGGCCATTGCCGATATGGCACACGACCTGAATGTCCGTGAAGGAGCGGTGCAAAGCGTGATGGCGGCCTACCTGCTGACCTACGGCGTATCACAGCTTTTTTATGGTCCGCTGGCGGACCGCATCGGGCGTCGCCCGGTGATCCTCGCCGGGATGACCATCTTTATGCTGGCGACGGTGATTGCCATCACCACCCACAGCTTAACGGTGCTAATCCTCGCCAGCGCGCTTCAGGGCGTCGGTACCGGCGTCGGCGGCGTGATGGCTCGAACGTTGCCGCGCGACCTTTACGCCGGTACCGAACTGCGGCATGCCAACAGCCTGTTGAATATGGGCATTCTGGTGAGTCCTTTACTGGCGCCGTTAATCGGCGGGGTACTGAATACGCTGGTGAACTGGCGCGCCTGTTTTGTTTTCCTGCTGGCACTGTGCGCGGTGGTGACCTTCAGCATGGCGCGCTGGATGCCGGAAACCCGGCCCACCGAAGCGCCACGCATGCGACTGATGGACAGCTACAAGGTCCTGTTCGGCAATACCGCATTTAACTGCTATCTGCTGATGCTGATTGGCGGACTGGCGGGGATTGCGGTGTTTGAGGCCAGCTCCGGCGTATTGATGGGCGGCGTATTAGGTCTCAACAGCATGACGGTAAGCATTCTGTTTATTCTGCCAATCCCGGCGGCGTTTTTCGGCGCGTGGTTTGCTGGTCGGCAGAACAAACGTTTCTCTTCCCTGATGTGGCAATCGGTGATCAGTTGCCTGGCGGCCGGGTTAATGATGTGGATCCCCGGCTGGTTTGGGGTGATGACCATCTGGACACTACTGGTTCCCGCTGCACTGTTCTTCTTCGGTGCCGGGATGCTGTTCCCTCTGGCGACCAGCGGCGCAATGGAGCCCTTCCCGTTTCTGGCAGGCACTGCCGGTGCGCTGGTCGGCGGCTTACAGAACATCGGCTCCGGTGGTCTGGCGTGGTTGTCAGCCCAACTGCCGCAAAACGGCCAGTTTAGCCTTGGGATGCTGATGACGCTGGCGGCTCTTTTGATTCTGTTGTGCTGGCTACCGCTGGCGTCGCGCTCTGCGCGCCATGAGCAGATGATCTAGCTTCATGGTGGCCCGGCTTCACGTCGGGCTTTTCACACTCCGGCGTGATCATCACCTTCAGCAGCGGCTCCGGCGCGGGCCGCCATGCACCCTCTTCGCCATCGTAAAACTGCGTGTCCGCATTAATGGCATAAGGGATTTTCGCCCGACTCAATTCGCAAGCCATAAAGTTGGCGAACGCCATTTGCGACTCCGTGGGCATGCTTTTCATCGACTCACCTACCGCCCATCCCCCAACCCAGCTGGCATGACCGGTTTTCTGCTGCCAGTGCAGAGCAAGGTTAATGCGCCCGCGGATCGCTGCTTTCTCCGCCGCCGTGCCCGACGTCCACGGGTATTTACCGTTATTTTTCAGTGGTCCCCACGGGAAGATATGCCACTCCGCCAGTAAATAACTCTGGCTGCGTGCTGGCAACTTCAGAGAAGTCAGGTCTTCCGGTGCTGCACGCATACGCGGCGCAATAAAAATCATGCGCTGGGGATCGATATCGTGCAGGGTTTTGACGACTTTTTCATAGGCGCGGTTGAGCGCAGGCAAATCATGGTTGAGTTTATCGGCCGGTTCATAAATGACATCAAAACCGAGCATCGGGTGATCTGTGCCAAAAAACGTGGCGACAGTGCTCCACCATGCCACCAGTTGAGCTTCGTTTTTTGCATCCGGGTCGGCTTTAAAGCTGTCTGCCTGGTAGGAGATCACCGGGATCACACCGTACTCTTCACAAGCTTCCACCAGTTTACGCAGGTGGATTAAGCGAGCTTCCGTCATCGGGTCAGCCACACGAATGCGGACATGGCGGATCCCAACGTTATAAAAGTCGCGCACAATCAGCGGATCAAATTCGCGGATACCGCGGTCAGTGCGCGCCCAGTCGACGTCCATTCCCACCCCTAACTGTTGCGCGTAATGCGCCGCCGTTAGCGGAGTATCGGCGGCAAACGCAGGGGTTGTCGCCAGCAACATAACAGCAGTAATCAGTGGCTTTAACACAGTTGACCTTGCGAAAATTAGGGGTGATTACATGTATTTATCATGCTTTGGCGCCCCAGGTGTAGCGCCAAAGCGTAATAAATTCTCACTGACTCTCCATACTTGCGCCCACAGCGTATTCCTGTTTTCTTTACGCATCCACTCCCGACAAAAGTGAACCGATGAAAAACGCCGATATTGAGAAACTCATCCAGCAGTACCCGCTGGTTAAGCAACTGATCGACCTGCAAGAAACGCGCTGGTTTAACCCTAATACTACCTCTGTTGCGCAGGCTTTGCCGCATGTTGGCCTGAGTGCGCAAGATGTTCACGACGCACACGCACGTCTTGCCCGTTTTGCGCCGTTTCTGGCGCAGGCCTTTCCGGAAACGGCCGTAAGCCATGGCATTATTGAATCGGAGGTGGTGCCGATCCCCGCGATGCAGCGTCGTATTGGCCCGGCAGTAACCGGCGAATTATGGCTGAAAAAAGACAGCCACTTGCCGATTTCCGGCTCGATCAAAGCCCGGGGTGGCATTTATGAAGTTCTGACGCATGCAGAAAAACTCGCTATTGCCGCCGGGTTACTGAGTGAACAGGATGATTACGGCAAGCTGTTGTCACCGACGTTCGCACGCTTTTTCGGCCAGTACAGCATTGCCGTCGGCTCCACCGGCAACCTCGGCCTGTCGATTGGCATCATCAGCGCGCGCCTCGGTTTTAACGTCACTGTGCATATGTCTGCCGATGCGCGGGCGTGGAAAAAGGCCAAATTGCGCAGCCACGGCGTGAAGGTAGTGGAATACGCAGAGGATTACGGTGTCGCCGTTGAACAAGGGCGGCTGGCGGCGGCAAACGATGCAAACTGCTTTTTTATCGATGATGAAAACTCGCGCACGCTGTTTTTAGGCTACGCCGTCGCCGGGCAGCGCCTCAAAGATCAATTTACCCGCCTCGGTAAAGTCGTCGATCGCGCGCACCCGTTGTTTGTCTATCTGCCTTGCGGCGTTGGCGGCGGCCCCGGTGGTGTGGCATTCGGTCTGAAACTGGCTTTTGGCGATGATGTACACTGTATTTTCGCAGAACCGACGCACTCCCCGTGCATGTTGTTAGGGGTTTATACCGGCTTGCATGACGGCATTGCCGTGCAGGATCTGGGGATAGATAACCTGACTGCCGCCGATGGACTGGCGGTAGGGCGCGCCTCCGGCTTTGTCGGTCGGGCAATGGAGCGCCTGCTGGATGGTTTCTACACCGTCGATGATCGCACGCTTTATAGCCTGCTCAGTTGGCTGGCGCAGGAAGAGGGCATTCAACTGGAGCCCTCGGCACTGGCAGGGATGGCCGGGCCACAGCAGATCTGCACCGATACGACTTACCATCGGCTACACGGGTTCAGCAACAGTCAACTCACACAGGCCACGCATCTGGTATGGGCGACCGGCGGCGGTATGGTGCCTGCTGACGAGATGGCACAGTATCTGGCAACAGCGCGATAAATCAGCCCGATTTGCGCAGAATTGCCATCAACTCCATTGGGGAACGCCGCTGGCGAAGCAGGTCACGCATCACGCGCATGTGCGGCGCGGTGTGGCTGAAAAAACGGCGATAGCCTTCGCACAACGCGCTCTTTCCCCGCTGGATACGGTGCTTCGGGCAATCGCCCTGGCAAAACCGCAGCACTTCGCAGTGGCGACACTCATCGCTGAGGGTGGTTTTTTTGCTCTGCCCGAAAGCCGTGGCGTCGCGGCTGGCATTGATCTCGCTAATCGGGATCTGATGCAGATTGCCCAGGTGATAATCAGTGTAGACATAGTGATCGCAGGCATACATATCACCATTGGCCTCCAGTGCAAGCGCATGGCCGCAGGTTTCACCAAACGTGCACATTTGCGACGGGTAGCCGCTCCACACGCCCAGCGTCGAATCAAAAAGCTGGACGTACACCCGGCCAATATCGTCCAGCGCCCATCTATCAAACACCGTATTCAGGAAGGTTCCCCACGCATCGCCGCTCACCGATTCGGCGGTTAATTGCCCCTGCGCATCCTGTTCGACCAGCGGGATAAATTGCAAAAATGGCGTGCCAAGACTGCGTAAATAGCGGTACAGGCGTTGCGGCTGCTGGCTATTCAGCGCATTGACGACGCACAGCAGATTGAACTCAACCCGGTGTTTCACCAGCAACTGGATGGCATTCACGACATGATGATGCGAAGGTTTACCGCTGCGATTAACGCGATAGGCATCATGCAAATCCGCCGGGCCATCAATGGAAATCCCCACCAGCCAGCCATGCTCGCGAAAAAAGCGACACCAGTCGTCGTTCAGCAAGAGGCCATTGGTCTGAAAGGCGTTTTCGATACGTTTGCCGTCAGCGTACTGCTTTTGCAACGCGGCAACGCGGCGGAAAAAATCCAGCCCGCAGAGTGTTGGTTCCCCACCTTGCCAGGCAAACGGCACAATGGCGTTGTCGGGTTGAGCCGCGATCTGCTGGCGGATAAATGCCTCCAGCGTGGCGTCGTCCATAACGCTTTGCTGCTGTTTTTCAATATAAAAACAGTAACGGCAGTTAAGGTTGCAGCGCGAACTGGCGGGCTTGGCCATAACGTGACAGCCTGGCATGCAATCTCCTCAAAGAAATAGAAGTAGCTGGCGTATATGGGTTACAGCAAACAGTAACGCGAGGGAGAGCACCGCGAGGGAGATCAATAATTTGTCACGTATTGCGCCCGCCTGGGCAAAATCATCTTTTTCAACATCCATGACGATACGTTTGCGCGTATAGCGCCACAGCAAACCCGCCGCCAGCGCCAGCACGGCCAGCGAGATCCAGAATGGCATACCGGAGTGCTGCCAGTTGTGTCGAACCGCCAGCGCCATCAACGCGCCATAGCCAAATAACGTGCGCAGCCACGCCAGCGACGTGCGTTCAGGTTGCAGCCCGGGATCGCCCTCACGGCGGGCCTTACGGCTACCCGCCATAGAACACCAGCCCCATCACTACCAGCGCCACCATCAGCAGAGCAACACTGATGACCATTAACGCTCCGGTGTAAGGCAGATCCTCTTTCAGGCGCATCGCTTTCTCATTACGTAGCCAGCGCAGATAACCGTACAGCGCCAGAGCACCGGAAAACAGGCACAGCAACAGCGCCAGCACTTCGCGGATCAAGGGGGTGGCAAACTGCGGGGCAAGTTGGTCCAGACCCACGCCCGCCGCCAGAAAGCCCAGCGCCGTGCGGATCCATGCCAGAAAGGTGCGCTCGTTAGCCAGCGAGAAGCGATAATCCGGCGCTTCGCCGACGCGGGAGATCTTCATGGGGGCTCCTTGTTGTGGTTCTGGTCAACAAAGTAGCGGATACGACCGTTTTTTTCGACACGTTTCACGTAAAGGACCGGCATCCTGATGATGCCGGTCGCGAGGATTAATGCAGTTCAGGCCAGTAATCTCTGTTTGCTTCTACTAAATCATCAAGGATGGCTTTGGCGACAGAGGCGCTGGGGACGGTTTTCGACAGGGTGAGAGCCTGCCACAACTTCTGGTAGGAATGCTGTTCCCAGGCATCCACCACCAGTTTCTCCACCGCCACCTGCTGGCTCATCAACCCTTTCTGGAAGTGTGGAATATCGCCGACCGTCAACGGTTCCGGGCCGTTTTTCCCCACAAGGCAAGGGATCTCCACCATCGCGTCGGCGTCGAAGTTATGGATCGCGCCGTTATTCGGCACAATCAATAGCATTCGCGCCTGGGTGTTAAAGGCAATGGCGGTCGCCAGATCAACGATGTAAGACGCATGTTCGTCGATCTCCAGCTCACCGGCAGATGATTTCCCCGCTTCAATAATCGCGCGGCATGCACTAAAAACCTGTTTTTCACGGTGATCCATCACTTCATTCGCACGGGTACGTTCAGGGTTAGAGTGAGCGACAACGTAATCCGGGAAGAGGTAATACTTCAGGTAGGTGTTCGGCATGGTATCCGGATCCAGCGCCTGGACATCTTTTGCTTTGGCAAAAGTGTCGTTCCAGCTCGCTTCGGTATGTTCATCTTTTGCGGGTGGAACATAACCATTTTTCGCGACATATTCGCGTAATTTCGGCATTAAATCGTTGCCGTTCTGATCCTCAATCGATGTCCACCAGCCAAAATGATTAAGCCCGTAGTAACGCACCCGCATTGCTTTACGATCAGGCAGGCCGACTATCTGCGCCATCCGGCCTTCGATGCCGATAGGCATATCGCAGATATTGAGGATTTTCGCCTGTGGGCGCAGGCGACGGGTTGCTTCCGCGACAATCGCCGCCGGGTTGGAGTAGTTGAGCATCCAGGCATTGGGCGAATACTGCTGCATATAATCCACCAGCTCCAGTACGCCGCCAATAGAACGCATACCGTAAGCGATCCCACCCGGACCGCAGGTTTCCTGCCCCACCACACCGTGGCGCAGCGGGATTTTCTCGTCTTTTTCGCGCATCGGGTATTTGCCCACGCGAATATGCGCCATGACAAAATCCACATCGCTAAAGGCGGTTTTCGGATCGGTGGTGTAGCTAAAGTCGATGTCCGGTGCCTGCTCACGGAGAATAATTTTACAGGCCTCGGCGATGGTTTCCTGACGCGCGCCATCGTTGTCATAAAATTTAAGCGCGCGGAGAGGAAAGCGATCGCGGTTAGCCAACAACATCAGGACGATACCCGGTGTAAAGGTGCTACCGCCGCCGGCGATTACCACAGAGAATTTTTTCATTATACAGCCTCCGACAGAGTGGATAGTTCGTTCGTTACAGTGGTTTTCATAAGGAATTCAAGCTGTTCACGCACTTGAGGAACATGCAGCCCGACAATCACCTGAATGCCGTTACCGCGCCGCACTACGCCATGCGCGCCCAGTGCTTTGAAAACATCGTCGCTGTCGGTTTTCGCCATATCATTCAGCGTGATACGTAACCGTGTTGCACAGTTGTTAATGCTTTCAATATTCGCCGTGCCGCCAAGTGCTTTCAGGAAACCAGCAGCCTGGCTCGTTTGCGCCGCAACCGGAGCCGTGGTGTGACCTCGCGCTGCTTTATAGTCCGCTTTGCTGTAGAGCTTCACTTCACTCGCTTCCCGCCCCGGCGTTTTGAGGTTGAGGCGTACAATCAGCGTGCGGAAAACCAGGAAATAGAGCGCGGTAAAACAGAGACCGATGCCAATCTGTGTCAGCACCATCGCCGCATGGTTATGAAACATGGGGATCCAGTTCTGCGGTAAGAACTGGTCAAGCAGGCCGCCCCCCATATTGCCCACCACGCCAAAGCTGTACATCACCGTCGCCATACTGGCGGCCAGCACGGCGTGAACAGCAAATAAGAGCGGGGAGATAAACAGGAAGGTAAACTCAAGCGGTTCGGTAATGCCCACCAGCACTGCCGTGAGCGTGGCGGGGATCAGTAAGCCTGCAACTTTAACGCGGTTTTCCGGCGATGCGGTGTACCACAACGCCAGCGCAATACCGACGGAACCGAACACTTTCGAGTTACCGTGCAGGGCAAAACCACCTTGCGGGAAGAGGGTTTTCAACGCTTCGGTGCTCTGGCTAAATTCCTGTAAATGCTGCGCCCAGTACACCTGAATGCCGCCTTCCACTGCCGCCGGACCAAAAACAAACGGCCCATAAACAAAGTGATGCAGCCCGGTCGGGATCAGGATGCGCTCCAGGAAGGTGTAGACCCACACGCCCAGCGCCCCGGCGGAACGTAAGAACGCCTGTAACGACTCAATGCCCAGTTGCACTTTCGGCCAGCCCAACAGCGTTAACCAGGCGCAGGGGATCATCGCCAGGAATGCGATAATCACCACAAACGATGTCCCCTGGAAAATGCCGAGGAAGACCGGCAATGGTTTATCGAAGTAGCGGTTATGTATCGCCGTCACAAGGCCGGAAATAGCGATCGCGCCGATAATGCTGGTATCAAGGGTTTTAATACCGGCAATCAGTGTTAATCCGCTACCGGTAACAGGGTCTGCTGCAAAGTTGACACCAAAGAAATGGCCCCAGGTCATCCCCATGGCATTAATAAAATAGTTCCAGGTCAGGAAGCTAATCAACACAGCGAGACAGGCGCGGCCCTGGGCCTGCTTCGCCAGGCCAATGGGTAAACCGACGGCGAAAATCAACGGCATATTACGAAACACCGCCCAGCCGCCTTCTTCAATAATGTGAACGATCTGCGCAAAGAGGTTGTCGGGTGTGGTCAGTGCTTCTCCGACGAACAGCGGGTTGCGCAGCATGATAGCGATCCCAACCACCATACCGGCGAAGGGAAACAGCAACACCGGGGTAAACATGGCGCCGCCAAAACGTTGTATTTGACTGAGCATTTTCAAATCCTCATTGAACAACCTGTAGGGGTAGAGGCCTTGTTATGGTGTATTGGCCTGAAATGAGCATAAGAATTTGCTTCAGTGCGAGCAGGGTGCGCCGCTGCGATCCGTGATAGCCCTCATGGTTTTATTTGGCCCTGTCAGGTCTACTTTTCATCATAAAAATAGACAGGCTCACCCCCTATTCCCGGCGTTATGCCCCTAAAGAGGTCTACAGGTGATCTATAAATCCATTGCCGAACGATTACGCCTGCGGCTGAATTCGTCGGATTACCACATTGGCAGCCCGCTGCCTGGTGAAAAAATACTGGCGCTGGAATTTGGCGTGGCGAGGATGACCATCCGCAAGGCGATCGACTTGCTGGTAGGTTGGGGATTGGTGGTGCGCCGCCACGGCAGTGGCACCTATGTGACGCGCAAAGATGTACACCACGAAACCACCAATCTGACCGGACTGGTGGAAGTACTGCGTCAACAGGGGAAGGAGGTACACAGCCAGGTGCTGCTGTTTGAAGTGATGCCCGCGCCGCCCGCTATCGCCAGCCAGTTACGCATCCAAATTAATGAGCGGATCTACTTTTCGCGCCGGGTGCGCTATGTCGAAGGCAAACCCTTAATGCTGGAAGATAGCTATATGCCGGTGAAGCTGTTCCGCACTCTCTCGCTGGCGCATCTCGAAGGGTCTAAATTCGACTATATTGAGAAGGAGTGCGGTATTTCCATCAGCGGCAATTACGAAAGCCTGACGCCGGTGCTGGCGGATAAACAGGTAGCAATGGTACTTAATGTTGAAGAACACACGCCGCTGCTGCGTATTACCTCTCTGTCCTACAGCGACAGCGGCGAGTTTCTCAACTATTCCGTCATGTTCCGCAATACCCGTGATTACCAGGTGGATTACCACCTACGGCGCATCCACCCTGATATGTCCTTACCCCAGCCCCCAGAAGATCACCGCCAGTAGCTGCGGGGTGATAATGCGCAGAAACATCACCAACGGATACACCGTGGCATAGGAGAGCGCAGCCGCCCCGCTGGTGGCATGCAGGCCGTTAGCAAAGGCCAGCGCAGGGGGATCGGTCATTGACCCCGCCAGCATGCCGCACAGGGTAAGATAGTTCATCTTCGCCAGCATCCGCGCCAGTACGCCAACGGTGATCAGCGGAATGGCGGTGATAAAAATGCCGTAACACATCCAATTCAACCCATCGCCATGCGTCAGCGTGGCGATAAAATCCCCCCCGGATTTCAGCCCAACCACCGCCAGGAACAGCACAATCCCCAGCTCACGCAACGCCAGGTTAGCACTCGGCGGCATAAACCAGTACAGCTTGCCTACGCTGCCAATACGCCCGAGGATCAGCGCCATAATCAGCGGGCCGCCCGCCAGACCTAATTTCAGTGCAACCGGAAAACCCGGCACAAAAACCGGTACTGAGCCCAGTAACACCCCCAGCCCGATACCGATAAACACCGGCAGCATTTGCACCTGTTGCAGTTTATGCTGCGCATTGCCGACTTCATTGGCTACCGCTTCAATAGCCGACGGACGGCCGACCAGATTGAGAATGTCGCCAAATTGCAGGCCAGCATCGCTACTGGCGACCAGCTCCACCCCCGCACGATTAAGCCGGGAGATCACCACGTCGTACCGCTCTTTAAAGTGCAGGTCGCGGATTTTTTTCCCCAGCACTTTCTCGTTAGTCACCACCACCCGCTCAACGCGTAAATCCGTCCCGCGTGTCGACAACGAGGTGTCCACCTCCTGGCCGATGACCAGTTGTGCGTTGTGCAGGTCTGCTGGCAGCCCGACCAGGTGTAGCAAGTCCCCGGACTGAATCAGTGTCGTGGGCGAGGGCACCATCAGCAAATCAGCCCTTTTTAACCGCGAGCAGATGATTTTATCGCTGTTGAGAATGGGCACATCCTGAATCGCCATATTGTTGAGGTTCGGGTTTTCGACGCGAATATTGATGGTGCGGATAAGCGACGTGCCGTGACTCAGGGTGGCGTCATGCTGCCGCGCTTCGTCCTCAACGTTGACGCGAAACAGCACCCGCAGCAGCCACATGGTCAGCAAAATACCGCAAATCCCAAACGGGTAGGCCATCGCATAGCTCATCCCCATTTGATCAACCGCTGCGCCGGGTACGCCCAAATCGCGCAGGATCTGCTGCCCGGCCCCGAGCGCTGGCGTGTTAGTGACCGCGCCGGAAAAAATACCGAGCACCACTGGTAATGGAATGGCAAAAATTTTATGCAGGATAGCGGTTACCAGGCCGCCGAGGATAACAATCAGAATGGCAAACAAATTGAGCCGCAGACCAGAAACACGCAAAGAGGCAAAAAAACCCGGCCCCACCTGAATGCCGATGGTATAGACAAAGAGGATCAGACCAAACTCCTGCACGAAATGGAGCATCGGACTGCTTAAGGGTACACCCAACTGGTCAACAAAGTGCCCGACAATGATCCCACCGAATAACACGCCGCCAATGCCAAAACCGACGCCGCGTATCTTCACATTACCGATCCACAAACCGACAACCGCGACCAGCGCCAGTATGCTTACTGTTAACGCGATATCACTCATGAATGCTTCCTTCCACATGATGACTATTTCGATTCTGGCAGAGGCAGCCGTGCTTGTATGGGTGATGGCGCACAAAGCGCGCGGCTTTTGTTGCCTCTCGTGATAGCGTCAATGCGGGGGAAGGAGGATATTGGTACAAACGGCGCGCATAAAAAAAGCGCCGACGGGCGGCGCTTTCTTATCGCTGACATTAGCTGGTTAAGGCCGGGCGCTCGCTAATGGCGATACGCTGTGGGGCTGCCGTTTCCGGGAGATTTCGCAGCAGATCAATATGCAGTAAACCGTTATTGAACGTAGCGCCGGAAACTTCCATAAAATCAGCCAGCGTAAAGCTCAGGCTGAACGGCTGGATGATCAGCCCTTGATGCAGCCATTTCGGTTCGTTGGCGGGTTTTTCCGGCGTCCCTTTGATAGTCAGACGACCGCTTTCCAGTTGGATATCCAGCTCTTCCTGACGGTAGCCCGCCAGCGCCAGGGTAATGCGGTAGTGGTTGTCATCGCCCTTTTCAATGTTGTAAGGCGGAAAGGTCTGTTGCTCAGTGGTGCTTTGCAGCGCGTTGGCCAGTTTGTCGAAACCGATCCACTGACGCAGCAGGGGGGATAAGTCGTAATTACGCATTGTGTTTCTCCTTCAAAGAAGCGAGTAAATACCTGCGAGCACGCGGCTCGCATATGCTCCCTGTCGGCGAGCATGTTCGGAATGGGCCGCCAGCGCGACCCGGAATAAATCAGTTAATTTCGATACGACGCGGTTTTTTCTCTTCCGGGATCACGCGTTCAAGTTCGACGTACAGCAGACCATTGACCAGGTTAGCACCCTGGACATGGATATTTTCGGCCAACTGGAATTTACGCTCAAAGTTACGTTCGGCGATGCCCTGATAGAGATAGGTACGTTCTTTTTGCTCGGCGGTATGGGAGCCTTTTACCACCAGCAAGTTGTCCTGCGCGGTGATCTCCAGTTCACTTTCAGCAAACCCCGCCACGGCGATAGCGATGCGGTAGTGGTTTTCGTCCACTAATTCCACGTTGTACGGAGGGTAACCGCCATTGCTTTGGCTTTGATTGTTTTCCAGCAGATTAAACAGACGGTCGAAACCAATAGCAGAACGGTAAAGCGGAGAAAGATCGAAGTTACGCATACATAAAGCTCCTGACATCAGCGAGATTGTTATTTGCCTTCCACAATGGACAGGCCATGCAACAGTAGCCAAACACCCTTACGGCGTGTTCCCCGGCTCTATTCCTAAAATGTGGCTGGCAGTAATGATTTCAAGGGGCAAATATCGACTTTTTTTGCACTTTCTGTGGCAACGCTTAGACTGGGGTTACAGCACAAATGGTCAAAGTGCGAATGCCGCCACAGAGCGGAACCCGAACGCTGATTTTTTACTCTGCGGAAAAGCCATAATCGCGGAACGGTGTTCACACTGCCAATAACGATGATTAGCCAATGATGAAAAATATTCTGGTAGTTTTTGTGTTGTTCTGCGGAATGGTGTTATCGGGATGCTCCAGCGTCATGTCGCACACCGGCGGCAAAGAAGGGGTTTATCCCGGCACGCGAGCCAGTTCGGCCATGATGGCGGACGATGACACCGGTATTGGCATGAAATCGCTGGTGGTTCTGGATATGCCTTTCACAGCGGTGATGGACACCTTACTGCTGCCATGGGATCTGTTTCGTCGTGATAACTCAATAAAATCGCGGGTGGAAAAGAGCGAACAGGAAAACTTTGCCACCAATTCCGTTATCCCGCCCGCACCGATGCCCACCCACTAAACTACAGCCCGGTTTCCGTCATCCATAACTGGCGGAAACCGTCCACGTCTTGCATCCACGCAATCTTTTTGCCATCCGGCGAAAAGACCACCGCATCTGCCGACGGCGGATTTGCATGATCGGAAGTCAAAAAGGTTATCTCTCCGCGTTGCGCGTCGCACAGCGCAATACGGTTTTCCAGAACAAATCCCAGCGCCTTACCCGAAGGATGCCAGTTAAACGCCGACTGGATCCCGCTGGTGGTTTGCGTCAGCTGGCGCGGCTCGCCGCCATTCGGGCTGATTAACCAGAGTTGAACAATGCCCTGGTCGTCGCGCATCAGAAACGCAATCTGCATCGCTTGCGGATGGCTGCGCACCCAGTGACGCGGCACATTCACCAGACCCGGAAAAGGTTTATGGTGGGTAAAGGTCAGACGTTGTTGCACCACGCCCTGCGGCGGTGCGGGCAGGGTATCCGGCGTTCCTTGTAGCGGTGCATCGCCCGCTGTTTTCCAGCCCTGTTCATTGTGAGGGAGCGTAACAATGAATAGCTCCGGCACTTTTTCACCGGTCAGCGACAGCGTGTCGCCAATAAACGCAAGCTGCTGGTCGCTCACCCAGCCCTCTTCGTACGCCCGGTTAATCTGGTCACTACCCGGAACAGGCGCAGGCGTCGTGCGGCTTACCAGCACGCTCCAGTGGCTGCCGCCGTACTCACGAGCATGCGTGCAGGGTGGGTTAACCGGGCCAAATGGCGCAGCAACGCCGACGTTGCGTAAATCCAGCGCCGGGGAACGCTCATGCATAACGTGGTCGTTATAGGTAAAGCTGATGAATTCGCCATTCGGGCTAAAGACATGCACATGTGAGCCACCGCGCAGCGCGCCGGGGGTGTAAGGCGCGGTGATATCCATTGCATCGAGATTATGGGTTGAGCCATTTTCCGTCACCACACCACGGCGATGATGAAAGTCGTATTGCCAGTCGGCGTCCGGGTTCTCCGGGCCATGAATGAAGACGTACTTTTCGGTCTGCGGACTTACCGTTACCACCCCCACATGCGCGCCATCAGGAGCGGTATACAGCACCTCCACCGCCCCGGTCTGCACATTGACTCGCTCGATGGTTTTACCGGTAAACGATGCGCCAGAAGGACGGACGTCAAACACCAGCCACTGGCTGTCCGGTGTCCAGGTTTGGGTGTTGGTCAGTTGATGATTGCGGGGGGCAAAGGTGAGTTGTTTCATGAAAGTACCCTGAAGCCAAAATATCGCTTCA
This sequence comes from Kosakonia oryzendophytica, assembly GCF_900094925.1. GTDB lineage: Bacteria > Pseudomonadota > Gammaproteobacteria > Enterobacterales > Enterobacteriaceae > Kosakonia > Kosakonia oryzendophytica. The sequence goes on from NZ_FMAY01000016.1 coordinate 33,943, forward strand.
GGGTATAGCAATGCGCGGCGTTAGCCTACATCTCACTTTATGGTTCTTCACGCGCGTGTTGGCTGAACTCAGTTCAGCGCAAACTTCTCAATCGCGTAAGCAACGCCGTCTTCCAGATTGGATTTGGTGATAAAGTTCGCCACCTCTTTCACCGATGGGATTGCGTTGTCCATCGCCACGCCAACGCCTGCGTATTCAATCATGGCGATGTCGTTTTCCTGATCGCCAATCGCCATGATCTCGTCCGGTTTGATGTTCAAAGCCTCTGCAAGGGATTTCACACCGGTGCCTTTATTGACGCGTTTATCGAGGATTTCGAGGAAGTATGGCGCGCTTTTCAGCACCGTGTATTTCTCTTTCACTTCCTGCGGGATGCGGGCAATGGCCTGGTCCAGGATTACCGGATCGTCAATCATCATCACTTTGAGGAACTGGGTCGCCGGATCCATTTTTTCCGCTTCGCAGAAGACCAGCGGAATGGTGGCAACGTAGGATTCATGCACCGTGTAGTAGCTGATATCGCGGTTGGCGGTGTAAAGGGTGTTGCGATCCAGCGCGTGAAAGTGCGAACCCACTTCACGGGACAATTTTTCAAGATAGCGGTAATCGTCATAGCTCAGCGCCGTTTGCGCTACGGTGCTACCGTCGCTGGCGTTCTGCACCAGTGCGCCGTTATAGGTGATGCAATAATCGCCTTCCCTCTCCATATGCAGCTCTTTCATATAGCTGTGAACGCCTGCGTATGGACGACCGGTGGTGAGCACGACATTGACGCCGCGTTCGCGTGCCGCAGCAATGGCATTTTTAACAGCGGGAGAGATGGTGTGATCGGGCAGCAACAGCGTGCCGTCCATATCGATTGCAATAAGTTTGATAGCCATGAGGTCCCCAGGTGAGATATTTCCGGACTCATGCTAACGCGATTCCGCTCAAAAAACAGCAGCGCGACGGGAGGAAAAAGGGGCCGAAAAGGGGAACCTGGATTCCCCTTTTTCATGCCGGATGGCGGCTTATACCGTATCCGGCCTCTGTTACCCGGTCAGAAAGACGATTAAATATCGATATTCGCGGCTTTCAGGGCGTTCTCTTCAATAAAGGCGCGACGCGGTTCTACGGCATCCCCCATCAGGGTTGTGAAGAGCTGATCCGCAGCAATCGCATCTTTTACCGTGACGCGCAACATGCGGCGGCTGTCCGGATCCATGGTGGTTTCCCACAGCTGTTCCGGGTTCATTTCCCCCAGACCTTTATAACGCTGGATAGCAAGACCACGACGTGACTCTTTCACCAACCAGTCCAGCGCCTGTTCAAAGCTGGCAACCGGCTGACGACGCTCACCACGTTCGATAAAGGCATCGTCTTCCATCAGACCGCGCAGCTTCTCGCCGAGGGTGCAAATACGGCGGTATTCGCCACCAGTAACGAATTCATTATCCAGCAGATAATCGGTGTCCACACCGTGAGTACGTACGCGAATGATCGGCTCGAAATGGTTCAGCTCGTTGTTCTTGCGCACATCGAACTTCCACTGGCTACCGTGCTGCTCATTCTCGTTCAGATCGCTGACCAGCGCATTTACCCAACGCGTAACCTTCTGTTCCTCAGCGAGATCGGCTTCTGTCAGCGTCGGTTGATAAATCAGCGCTTTCAACAGCGTACGCGGGAAACGACGCTCCATGCGACCAATCATCTTCTGCGTGGCGTTGTATTCAGAGACCATTTTTTCCAGCGCTTCACCCGACAATGCAGGAGCACCTTCGGTGGTGTGCAGCGTTGCGCCATCCAGCGCGATGGAAATCTGATACTGATCCATCGCATCGTCATCTTTGATGTACTGTTCCTGCTTGCCTTTCTTCACTTTGTACAGTGGCGGCTGAGCAATGTAGACATGGCCACGCTCAACGATTTCCGGCATCTGACGGTAGAAGAAGGTCAGCAGCAGCGTACGGATGTGCGAACCATCGACGTCCGCATCGGTCATGATAATGATGCTGTGATAGCGCAGTTTGTCCGGGTTGTACTCATCGCGACCGATGCCGCAGCCCAGAGCGGTGATAAGCGTCGCCACTTCCTGCGAAGAGAGCATCTTGTCGAAGCGCGCTTTCTCAACGTTAAGGATTTTACCTTTCAGCGGCAGTATCGCCTGATTTTTACGGTTACGGCCCTGCTTCGCAGAACCGCCCGCGGAGTCCCCTTCCACCAGGTAGAGTTCGGACAGCGCCGGGTCACGCTCCTGGCAATCCGCCAGTTTGCCCGGCAGGCCGGCCAGATCCAGCGCACCTTTACGACGGGTCATTTCACGGGCTTTACGCGCCGCTTCACGGGCACGCGCCGCATCGATAATTTTACCGACGACGATTTTCGCGTCAGACGGGTTTTCCAGCAGGTATTCCGCCAGCAGTTCGTTCATCTGCTGCTCTACCGCCGATTTCACCTCAGAGGAGACCAGTTTATCTTTGGTCTGTGAGGAGAACTTCGGATCCGGCACTTTAACGGAAACCACCGCAATCAGACCTTCACGGGCATCGTCGCCGGTCGCGCTGACTTTGGCTTTTTTGCTGTAGCCTTCTTTATCCATGTACGCGTTCAGCGTACGGGTCATCGCGGCGCGGAAACCGGCAAGGTGAGTACCACCGTCGCGCTGCGGAATGTTGTTGGTAAAGCAGTAGATATTTTCCTGGAAACCGTCGTTCCATTGCAGCGCAACTTCAACGCCGATGCCGTCTTTTTCGGTAGAGAAGTAGAAGATATTCGGGTGGATCGGCGTTTTGTTCTTGTTGAGATACTCAACGAACGCTTTGATGCCGCCTTCGTAGTGGAAGTGATCTTCTTTGCCGTCGCGCTTATCGCGCAGGCGAATAGAAACGCCAGAGTTCAGGAATGACAGCTCGCGCAGGCGTTTCGCCAGAATTTCATACTCAAATTCGGTGACGTTAGTGAACGTTTCATAGCTCGGCCAGAAACGCACCATGGTACCGGTTTTTTCGGTATCGCCCGTTACGGCCAGCGGAGCTTGCGGCACGCCGTGTTCATAAATCTGACGGTGGACTTTGTTATCGCGCTGGATAACCAGCTCCAGTTTCTGCGACAGGGCGTTTACCACGGAAACGCCTACACCGTGCAGACCGCCGGAAACTTTATAGGAGTTATCATCGAATTTACCGCCTGCGTGCAGTACGGTCATGATCACTTCCGCCGCAGACACGCCCTCTTCCGGGTGAATACCGGTCGGAATACCGCGACCATCATCCTGTACGGAGACGGAGTTATCGCTATGGATGGTGACAACGATGTCTTTACAGTACCCTGCGAGCGCTTCGTCGATAGCGTTATCTACCACCTCGAATACCATATGGTGCAGACCGGTGCCGTCATCTGTATCGCCGATATACATACCCGGGCGCTTACGCACCGCATCCAGCCCTTTCAGGACTTTGATACTGGAGGAGTCATAAGAATTCGACATCAACGTTTCTCGCTCATTTAGTCTTGGGTTAATCCGTTATTTTACCCTTTTCCACGGTGAACATCTTCGAATTTTTGTCCGACATGTCCATCACGTGTTCGGCGCTGATCGCGCTGACAAAAACCTGTGACTGCGTCGCTTTCAGGCGGCTGGCTAACAACCCACGCTTCGCGTCATCAAGTTCTGAGGCAAAATCATCTATCAGGTATAAACAGCGTCGTCCGCTCTCGCGGGTTAAAAACTCCCCCTGCGCCAGACGCAGTGCGCACATCAGAAGTTTCAACTGCCCGCGCGACAGCGTATCTTCCACCGGCGCGCCGTCCGCACGAATACGGAAATCCGCTTTATGCGGGCCGTGAGCGGTGTAGGTCAGCATGCGGTCGCGCTCAAAATTGCGCTCCAGCACCTCACCGTAATCGGTCTCTTTTTCCCACCCGCGCTGAAAACCAAACGTCAGGGAAAATTCAGGTAAAAATTGTTGGCAGGTATCGGCCATATCTTCGGCAATGGCTGCGCTGTATTCGGCGCGCCAGCGGCTGATCTGCTCAGCCAGGGGGATCAATTCTTTATCCCATGGGCGTAACTGTGCGTAATGCGTTACCTGGCGCAATGCGGCATTGCGCTGTTTCAGCAAGCGTTTGAGATTGCTCCAGGCGGTGAAAAAACCGGCTTCGTTGTGAAAACATCCCCAATCAAGGAACGCTCTTCGGTATTTGGGGCCACCGTTAAGGAGGGTAAACCCCTCGGGCGTAATCAGTTGCATCGGCATTAACAGCGCCAGTTCCGCCACTTTGTGGCCGTCGGTGCCATCAATACGTACTTTGCTGTCGCCGAGCTTATCTTTTGTCAGACCAATAGCCGTTTCGCGCTCTTCCCCCTGCAAACGACCATGCAGAACAAACGCTTCCTGTTCATGACGGATCACACGACCGATTTGCAAACTGCGAAACGCCCGACCATGTCCGAGCGTATAGATAGCTTCGAGAACGCTGGTTTTACCGCTCCCGTTGGCGCCGACCAGGAAATTAAAGCCTGGAGATAACGCGAGATCTGCGTTCTCGATATTACGGAAGTCTTTAATCAGAAGGCGGGTCAGTGACATAGTTCAGGGCATCAGTCCAGGGGCGTGAGTGTCGCAGCCAGTTCGTTTACCGCCAGCGCACAGAAAGCGGAGCGTACACGAAGTACGCGAGCATTTCGAGCACTGCCGGAAGACGAAATGGCAAGTAAACCAGCCCCTTTACAGATTCTACAAGCGCATTGGCATAACGACATAGGCCGCGCTTTGGCTCGCCGCATCTTCAATCTGTACGCTGGAAACGGAGTCAGTCAGCAGTATACGGACATTTTCGCACTTCAGCGCATTCAGGACATCCAGCACATAGCTAACGTTAAAACCAATTTCCATCTCGCTACCGGCATAGGTGACATCAAGAAACTCTTCTGCTTCTTCCTGTTCCGGGTTATTGGCAGTGATTTTGATCTGATTCTCGCTCACGTACAGACGCACGCCGCGGAATTTCTCGTTCGAGAGAATAGCGGCACGGGCAAAGGCCTGCTTCAGCAAATCACAGCCTGCTTCCAGCGTTTTGTCCGGATTCTTCGGCAATACGCGGCGATAATCCGGGAAACGGCCATCAACCAGCTTGGAAGTAAAAATAAAATCGCCAACGTGTGCGCGAATATTGTTGCTGCCAATCTGCACGCGCAGCGGGGTATCGCCGCCATCGAGCATGCGCATCAGCTCAATCACGCCTTTACGCGGCACGATCACCGAATGGTTTGGCAATGATTCGCCAATCGGCATGGAGCAGACAGCCAGACGGTGCCCATCCGTAGCAACGGTACGCAGCTCTTCGCCTTCAGTTTCGAACAGCATGCCATTTAAGTAGTAACGCACGTCCTGATGCGCCATGGAGAACTGCGTCGCTTCGATCAGGCGTTTCATTGTCGCCTGCGGTAGCGTGAACTCCACTTCGCTTTGCCAGTCATCCAGATTCGGGAAGTCAGCAGCGGGCAGCGTGGAAAGGGAGAAACGGCTGCGCCCGGAACGGATCAGCATACGCTCGCCTTCCAGCTGCACGGCGATTTCCGCACCTTCCGGCAAACCACGGCAGATGTCGAAAAACTTACGCGCCGGAACCGTTGTCGCACCTTGTTCATGTGGCTGGATCAACGCAAGGCGTGCCACCATCTCCATTTCGAGATCGGTTCCGGTCAACGACAGCGCACCTTCGGTCACCTGAAGCAACAGATTTCCGAGGATCGGCAACGTAGGGCGTCCACCCAGTGGGCCGCTTACCTGTTGCAGCGGCTTTAATAAATGTTCACGTTCAACGGTAAATTTCATAGCGTCACGAAGATAATGTTCTGATTAAATTGGAAAAATCTTCTTTGATATCATGGCTTTCTTCACGCAACTGCTCAATCTTACGGCAGGCATGCAGCACGGTAGTATGGTCGCGGCCGCCAAACGCGTCGCCGATTTCCGGCAGACTGTGGTTGGTCAACTCCTTTGCCAGCGCCATCGCCATCTGGCGCGGGCGGGCTACCGAACGGGATCGGCGCTTGGACAGCAGATCCGCCACCTTGATCTTGTAATACTCCGCCACCGTCTTTTGAATATTGTCGATGGTGACCAGTTTTTCCTGTAGCGCCAACAGATCCCGCAGCGCTTCGCGCACGAAATCGATGGTGATCGCCCGTCCGGTGAAATTGGCGTTAGCAATCACGCGGTTCAGCGCCCCTTCCAGCTCACGCACGTTAGAACGCAGACGTTTCGCAATAAAGAAAGCCACTTCCCCCGGCAGACGAATGTCGTTCTCGTCTGCTTTTTTCATCAGGATCGCCACGCGGGTTTCCAGTTCCGGCGGTTCGATCGCAACGGTCAGGCCCCAGCCAAAGCGCGATTTCAAACGATCCTCAACACCGTTGATCTCTTTCGGATAACGATCCGAAGTGAGAATGATCTGCTGATTACCTTCCAGCAGCGCGTTAAACGTGTGGAAAAACTCTTCCTGGGATCGTTCTTTATTAGCAAAGAATTGGATATCGTCAATCAGCAGCGCATCTACGGAACGGTAGTAGCGTTTAAACTCTTCGATCGCATTGTTTTGCAGGGCTTTTACCATGTCCTGGACAAAACGCTCGGAGTGCATATACACCACTTTCGCATTGGGCTTGCGCGCCACAATGCCGTTGCCCACCGCATGCAGCAGGTGAGTCTTACCGAGACCAGTTCCGCCATATAAAAACAGCGGGTTATAGGCGCCGCCGGGGTTGTCAGCCACCTGGCGGGCTGCCGCACGGGCGAGCTGGTTTGATTTACCTTCAACAAAGTTATCAAAGGTATGTTTGACGTTAACGTTGGAGCGGTAAGTCGGTTCCGCCGGTGCGGGCACATTGTCCCAGCCTGGACGCGCTGCAGGCGCGGCGCGCTGTACAACCACTTGCGCTGCTTGCGCTGGCGCGGCAACGCTGGCGGGTTCCCTCAGCGTCTGGCTGACCGGGCGGGTGCCGACTTCAAAATGCAGTTGTGGGGCGTCCGTACCGCAGAAGTCATTCAGCAGTCCATTGATATTGTTGAGATACTTGTCTCTAACCCAATCGAGGACAAAACGGTTTGGCGCATACAAAGCCAGCGTGTTATCGCTCAATTCCGCCTGCAAAGGGCGTATCCACATACTGAATTCTGTGGCTGGTAACTCATCCTGCAATCGGGCAAGACACTGCTGCCAAAGCGAAAGTGACACGGCGGACTCCACTCGAACGAAAATCGATAAATAGTAAAGACAGAAACATTAATGTTTTTTGACACACATCGATAAGACCCAACCGGGTGACGTGCGAACCGCTATTTACGGTTTTTGCCCTGTTCACGATCCTGGATCGCGATCGGGACCGCGGATCATAGCGTAAACCGCGGCAGAGATCTTCTGTTTCTCACAGATTCTTCACGATTTATCCACAGGGCGATTCTGAACCGGGTCAGTGTAAACGATCCAGAGAGAGGAGCGGGACGATTTAGGCCGCATATTGGAAAATTTAATGAGTAACGACGATTTATTGCTTAAACGATCTAACGAAGATCCTGGAGGATCCTTGCGCTTTACTGCCGTCCCCGTATAATCCTGCCCCCGGCGCGTTATGCTCTTATGCAGTCGTCGAATGCTGCTTATTTTTCGCGCAATTATGTGCGAAAATACGTGCGCTATAAGGAAAGAGAATTGACTCCGGAGTGTACAATTATTACAATCCGGCCTCTTTAATTACCCATGGCTTGCGCGCCAGTCGTTCGATTTCCGTTCAGGCATACGCAAAAGTCAGTGAATTTATTCAAGTTTAGGTAGAAACCGCCATGAAACGCACTTTTCAACCGTCTGTACTGAAGCGCAACCGTTCTCACGGCTTCCGTGCTCGTATGGCTACTAAAAATGGTCGCCAGGTTCTGGCTCGTCGTCGCGCTAAAGGCCGCGCACGTCTGACCGTTTCCAAGTAATAAAGCTAACCCCTGAGTGGTTAAGCTCGCTTTTCCCAGGGAGTTACGTTTGTTAACTCCCACTCATTTCACTTTCGTCTTCCAGCAGCCACAACGGGCTGGCACGCCGCAAATCACCATCCTCGGCCGCCTGAATTCGCTGGGGCATCCCCGTATCGGTCTTACCGTCGCCAAGAAAAACGTCAAACGCGCTCATGAACGCAATCGGATTAAACGTCTGACGCGTGAGAGTTTTCGTTTGCGCCAGCATGAACTGCCGGCAATGGATTTTGTGGTGGTGGCAAAGAAAGGGGTTGCCGACCTCGATAACCGTGCTCTCTCGGAAGCGTTGGAAAAATTATGGCGCCGCCATTGTCGCCTGGCTCAAGGGTCCTGATCGGCCTGATTCGGGTCTATCAACGCCTGATTAGTCCACTACTCGGGCCGCACTGCCGTTTCACGCCAACCTGCTCTCACTATGGAATTGAGGCATTGCGCAGGTTTGGAGTGATAAAAGGCAGTTGGTTGACAGTGAAACGCGTATTAAAATGCCACCCTTTACACCCGGGTGGAGACGATCCCGTCCCGCCAGGACCTTCTAAAACCAGAGAACACTAACGATGGATTCGCAACGCAATCTTTTTATCATCGCTTTGTTGTTCGTGTCTTTCATGATCTGGCAAACGTGGGAGAAGGATAAAAATCCTCCTCCGGCGCAACAGCAGACCACGCAGACTACGACCACCGCAGCGGGTAGCGCAGCCGACCAGGGCGTACCGGCCAGTGGCCAGGGGAAACTGATAACGGTTAAAACCGATGTGCTTGAGCTGACCATCAACACCCGTGGTGGTGATGTTGAGCAGGCACTGCTTCCGGCTTATCCGAAAGAACTGGGCGCCAGCGAGCCGTTCCAGTTACTGGAAACCACACCGCAGTTTATCTATCAGGCGCAGAGCGGTCTGACGGGTACTAACGGTCCGGATAACCCGGCAAATGGCCCGCGTCCGCTGTATAACGTGGAAAAAGATGCGTTTGTACTGGCTGACGGCCAGAACGAACTGGCGATCCCGCTGACCTATACCGACGCTGCTGGCAACACATTCACCAAAACATTCACGCTGAAACGCGGTGAATACGCGGTGAACGTAGGCTATAACGTGCAGAACACCAGTGATAAACCGCTGGAAGTGGCTACCTTCGGTCAGTTGAAGCAATCCATCAATCTGCCGTCACATCGCGATACAGGCAGCAGCAACTTTGCGCTGCATACCTTCCGCGGCGCGGCCTACTCCACGCCTGACGCGAAGTATGAGAAATACAAGTTCGACACCATTGCCGATAACGAAAACCTGAACGTCAGCGCAAACAGCGGTTGGGTTGCAATGCTGCAACAGTATTTCGCTACAGCGTGGATCCCGCGCAACGATGGTACGAACAACTTCTATACCAGCAACCTGGGCAATGGCGTTGCAGCCATCGGCTACAAATCGCAGCCGGTGAACATCGCACCAGGCCAGACTGCATCGCTGAACAGCACCCTGTGGGTGGGTCCGGAAATTCAGGACAAAATGGCAGCCGCTGCACCGCATCTGGATCTGACTGTGGATTACGGTTGGTTGTGGTTTATCTCTCAGCCGCTGTTCAAACTGCTGAAATGGATCCATAGCTTCCTGGGTAACTGGGGCTTCTCCATCATTGCAATCACCTTTATCGTTCGTGGCATCATGTACCCGCTGACCAAAGCGCAGTACACCTCCATGGCGAAAATGCGCATGCTGCAGCCAAAAATTCAGGCCATGCGTGAGCGTTTGGGTGAAGACAAGCAGCGTATGAGCCAGGAAATGATGGCGTTGTACAAAGCGGAAAAAGTGAACCCGCTGGGTGGCTGTTTCCCGCTGCTGATTCAGATGCCAATCTTCCTGGCGCTGTACTATATGCTGATGGGCTCTGTTGAGCTGCGCCATGCGCCGTTCGCACTGTGGATCCATGACCTGTCCGCACAAGACCCGTACTACATCCTGCCGATTCTGATGGGCGTAACGATGTTCTTCATTCAGAAGATGTCGCCGACCACCGTGACCGACCCGATGCAGCAGAAGATCATGACCTTTATGCCGGTCATCTTCACGGTGTTCTTCCTGTGGTTCCCATCAGGTCTGGTGCTGTACTATATCGTCAGCAACCTGGTGACCATTATTCAGCAGCAGCTGATTTACCGTGGTCTGGAGAAACGTGGTTTGCATAGCCGCGAGAAGAAAAGCTCCTGATACGCGTTAAGATTCAGACAAGGCGGTCATCTGACCGCCTTTTTTATTTTGAGGTTTCGGAAAACAAACCATGAGCCATAACGACACGATTGTCGCCCAGGCAACCCCACCGGGACGCGGTGGTGTGGGCATCTTGCGTATTTCCGGCCGCCAGGCGCGCGACGTTGCGCAGGCGGTATTAGGCAAACTGCCAAAACCGCGTTATGCCGACTATCTGCCGTTCCTGGACGCTGATGGCGCAGCGCTGGACCAGGGCATTGCGCTGTGGTTCCCAGGGCCAAACTCCTTTACCGGTGAAGATGTACTGGAACTGCAGGGCCACGGCGGTCCGGTGATCCTCGATCTGCTGTTAAAACGCATTCTGACGCTGCCAGGGCTGCGTATTGCCAGACCGGGGGAATTTTCTGAACGCGCATTCCTCAACGATAAGCTTGATCTGGCGCAGGCTGAAGCCATCGCCGATTTGATTGATGCCAGCTCCGAGCAGGCAGCACGTTCAGCGCTGAACTCATTGCAAGGGGCGTTTTCCACCCGCGTGAATCACCTGGTGGAAGCACTTACTCACCTGCGCATCTATGTCGAAGCCGCGATCGATTTCCCGGATGAAGAAATCGATTTTCTCTCGGACGGAAAAATTGAAGCGCAGTTGCACAGCGTGATTGCCGATCTGGATGCTGTGCGCGCTGAAGCACGCCAGGGAAGTCTGCTGCGCGAAGGGATGAAAGTGGTGATTGCCGGCCGCCCAAATGCCGGAAAATCAAGCCTGCTGAATGCGCTGGCCGGGCGGGAAGCCGCTATCGTGACCGATATCGCCGGCACCACCCGCGACGTGTTGCGCGAGCATATCCATATTGATGGCATGCCGCTGCACATTATCGATACCGCAGGTCTGCGTGAAGCCAGTGATGAAGTCGAGCGTATCGGCATCGAACGCGCGTGGCTGGAGATTGAGCAAGCGGACCGGGTACTGTTTATGGTGGATGGCACCACGACTGACGCGGTTGACCCGGCGGAAATATGGCCAGATTTTATTGCCCGTTTACCGGCGAAATTACCGATTACGGTGGTGCGTAACAAAACGGATGTTACCGGCGAGCAACCAGGCATGAGCGAAGTGAATAGCCACTCACTTATACGCCTCTCTGCGCATACCGGCGAAGGCGTCGACACGCTGCGTCTTCATCTCAAGCAAAGCATGGGATTCGACACTAACATGGAAGGCGGGTTCCTGGCACGCCGCCGCCACCTGCAAGCGCTGGAAACAGCGGCGGAGCATCTGCAACAGGGTAAAGCGCAATTGCTTGGCGCATGGGCTGGTGAGCTGCTGGCTGAAGAGCTTCGCCTGGCACAGCAGAGCTTGAGTGAGATCACCGGCGAGTTTACCTCCGATGATTTACTCGGTCGTATTTTCTCCAGTTTCTGTATCGGTAAATAACCCTTTCCCACTGCTCACCGAACGGCCGTTTTAGCGGCCGTTTGCTTTCCTGGCGGCCAAATTTCGTAAAGTACGCAGGATTGGCTAAAGAAAATGTAAATATGGTCGCTTAGGACTTTTCAGATGCGAATTTCCGCATTAAAACCTATCCAGTATGGGCGATAATATTGATTATCGATTCGATTCATCCAGACCATTATCACGGAGCGAAAAATGGCTACGCATTTTGCAAGAGGGATTCTTACAGAAGGACATCTCGTTTCTACGCGACTCCCGGTAACCTGTCATGACAGCGCTCGTCAGCTCCCCGAACACCGACGCTCACGTTTCCTCGCGTCCAGGGCCTTACTCGCCGAAATGATGTTTATGCTGTACGGCATCAGCGAGTTGCCGGAGATTGCTATTGAAGCCAGCGGAAAACCCGCCTTTACCGACAGCAGCCTGCCGCAGTTCTCGCTGTCCTATGCCGGAAACATGGTGGGTGTTGCGCTAACAACAGAGGGTGAATGCGGTCTGGATATGGAGCTTCAACGCGCGACACGGGGTTTCCATAACCCGCACGGGCAAAAGCAGCCCCTATTCACAGGCAATGAACAGTTGTGGATCAATAACCAAAGCGATCCGAATGAAGCACAAACTCAGATTCTGACGCTGCGCCAAAGCGTGATGAAGCTGATCCATCAGATGCAGGATGATCCCGGGCAATTACAGCTTTTGCCAGGCTCCGGTCGACTTCGCGTGGCGCAACTGGCGCAAGTGGAAGTGATGTGTGATGCTGAAGACGTGTTGATTTGGTCGGTGGCCGTCGCCCCCGCCATCGAAAGCCTTAAAATCTGGGAATTTGATAGTCAAAAAGGGTGGCGTTACCTTGCCGATGTACAAACGCGCGCCAACGATCCCGCCTCCCGTCTGATGCGATTCACCAGCTTACCTGCCGAAAAAGCCCTGATCCTTAACTGATCCGTTAGCAAGGAGTCATCATGTCTGCTGAACTCAATGTTGTGACACTGCTTGGGAGTCTGCGTAAAGGCTCTTTTAATGCCATGGTTGCACGTACGTTGCCCAAGCTTGCGCCTGCGGGAATGACTATCACACCGCTGCCCTCGATTGCTGATATCCCACTGTATGATGCCGATATACAACAGGAAGAAGGATTTCCGCAGAGCCTGGAAGCCATTGCCGCACAAATCCGCGCAGCGGATGGTGTGGTTATCGTCACCCCTGAATACAACTACTCAGTGCCGGGTGGCCTGAAGAACGCCATAGACTGGTTATCACGCTTGCCGGAACAGCCGCTCGCCGGGAAACCTGTATTGATTCAAACCAGTTCAATGGGCGCAATCGGCGGTGCACGTTGCCAGTATCATCTGCGCCAAATCCTCGTCTTTCTCGATGCAATGGTGATGAATAAGCCTGAATTTATGGGCGGAGTCATCCAGAACAAAGTGGATCAGCAGACGGGGGAAGTGGTTGATCAAAGCACGCTTGATCATCTGAGCGGGCAACTTACTGCTTTCGGAGAGTATATCCAGCGCGTTAAGCGGTAATCGGTTTTCCCTCTCCCGGCAAGGGAGAGGGAAATGCAGATTAATGCGCGTCGATAAAGACGATTTTCAGCAAGAACAGCAGTGCGACAACAATGACGCACGGGCTGAGATCGCGCAGGCGCCCCGTCCCGATTTTCATCACACAGTAAGAGATAAAGCCCAGCGCGATACCTTCAGTAATGGAGAAACTGAACGGCATCATCACCGCAGTGATAAACGCAGGTACCGCTTCTGTCAGATCTTCCCACTTCACACGCGCCAGGCTGGATGTCATCAGCACACCAACATAGATCAGCGCACCCGCAGCAGCGTAGCCCGGCACCATCCCTGCCAGCGGCGACAGGAAGATAACCAACAGGAACAACAAACCCACCACAACGGCAGTCAGGCCGGTACGACCACCGACAGACACGCCGGAAGAAGATTCGATATACGCCGTAACAGAAGAGGTTCCGATAAAGGACCCGGTAACGGAAGAGATACTGTCAACGAACAGCGCTTGTTTCATGCGCGGAAACTTGCCGTTTTCGTCCACCAGCCCGGCTTTGTCAGTAACACCGATCAGCGTACCGGAGGAGTCGAACAGGTTCACCAGCATAAAGGAGAAGATCACGCCAGCCAGACCAATATTAAACGAACCGGCCAAATCTACGTTGCCAACCACGCTGGCCACACTCGGCGGTGCGGAAACAATACCGTGATATTGCACATCACCCAGCAACCAGCCCAGCAGCGTGGTCACCACGATGGAAACCAGCACTGCGGCGTGAATATTGCGGGATGCCAGAATCGCAATGATGAAGAAACCGAGGACGCCCAGCAGAACGCTGTGGGAAGTCAGGTTACCAATGCTCACCAGTGTTTCTTTGTTCGCGACAATGACACCGGCGTTTTTCAGACCCATCATGCCAATAAACAAACCGATACCGCTGGTGATCCCCACACGCAGGCTCACCGGAATATTGGCAATCATCCAGTAACGGACGCGGAAAAGGGTCAGCAGCAACAGGCCAACCGCCCCCCAGAAAATGGCACCCATACCCACTTGCCAGGACAATCCCATGGCGCCCACCACCACAAACGCGAAGAAGGCGTTCAGGCCCATCGCCGGTGCCAGCGCTACCGGCAGGTTGGCAACCAGTCCCATCAGGATGCTACCAAATGCAGCAATCAGGCAGGTGGTAACGAATACTGCGCTGGTGTCCATCCCGGCGACGCCCAAAATTTGTGGGTTAACAAAGACGATATACACCATCGTCAAAAACGTTGTGAAACCGGCGATCACTTCGGTACGTGCCGATGTGCCGTGTTCGCGCAGTTTAAACACGCGGTCAAGCAACCCCTGGCCCGATGCCTGGGTAGTGTGTTGTTGGCTCATTATCAATTTCCGGAATAGGAGGGAAAATTCGTCGCTATCCTATACCAAAATGAGACAATGTTGACGGTTATCACACACTTTTTTTCATTGAATTTGCTTATACGGCAACGATTGCGTCCCGCTATCTGCGTTAAGTAAACGTTAAACTCGCAACAAAACAGGAAACAGCATGTCCCACATTGAAGCGGTTTTTTTCGACTGTGACGGCACCCTGGTCGACAGTGAAGTAATTTGCTCACGCGCTTATGTGCATATGTTTAAAGAATTTGGCATCACGCTGGCGCTGGAAGAGGTCTTTAAGCGCTTTAAAGGTATGAAACTGTACGAAATTATTGATGTCATCAGCGCTGAATATGGTGTAGCTCTGGCGAAAAGCGCGCTGGAGCCAGTGTACCGCGATGAGGTCGCGCGTCTGTTTGATGCCGAGCTGGAAGTGATTGCCGGCGCGGGCGCACTGCTGGATGCTGTTAGCGTGCCGATGTGCGTGGTCTCCAACGGCCCGGTCAGCAAAATGCAGCACTCTTTAGGTAAACTGGGTCTGCTGCATCACTTTCCGGACACGCTGTTCAGCGGTTATGACATCCAGCGCTGGAAGCCCGATCCAGCGTTAATGTACCATGCGGCAAAAGCGCTGAATGTTAATCCGGTAAACTGTATTCTGGTGGACGACTCCACTGCCGGAGCACAATCAGGTATTGCGGCGGGTATGGAAGTGTTTTACTTCTGCGCCGATCCGCATAACCAACCTATCGATCACCCGAAAGTGACTACGTTCACTGATTTAGCGCAGTTGCCAGAGCTGTGGCGCGCACGCGGGTGGCATGTTACGCGTTAACCAAAACCACTAAACAGGACGTTTTTATGGCCCAGGCAACCCGACCACTTCCGGTCTTTAAATACCACCCACATCCCCTGGACACCGGGGTGTTTTCTGATGACAAAACGGTCACCTGCGCCTGCTGCCAGCAGCCGACCGCGATTTATTACACCAATCCGTTCTACACCACCGAAGAGATCGATTACCTTTGCCCGTGGTGTATCGCTGACGGCGCAGCCGCGCAAAAGTTTGGCGGCAGTTTTCAGGACGAATCCAGTGTTGATGGCGTTGAAGCGGAGTACGACAACGACGGCGAATTCACCGGGTTCAAAAATCCCTGGCCGGAAGACCGTCTCGTTGAGCTGACCGAACGCACACCGGGTTACTGCGGCTGGCAACAGGAGTACTGGCTGGCGCATTGCAACGACTTCTGCGCTTTTGTGGGGTACGTCGGCTGGAAAGAAATTGCCGATAAACTCGATCAGTTTGCCGACCTGCAAGCCGACTGCTATGCATTTGGTATGGACTACGAGAAACTGCCTGAGTACCTTCTCGATGGCGGCGACTGCCAGGGTTACCTCTTCCGCTGCCTGCATTGCGGAAAACTACGCCTGTGGGCGGATTTATCCTGACGGAGTATACCCATGCCAGAATTACTTGAGCGCTACCAGGGCACGCTTCTCGGCCTGGCAGCCGGGGATGCCGTGGGCACTGCCGTTGAATTTAGCCCGAAAGACAGCTTTCCCCCGGTAACGGATATGGTAGGCGGCGGCCCGTTTCACTTACAAGCCGGGCAGTGGACGGATGATACCTCTATGGCCCTGTGCCTGGCGGAAAGCCTGACGACCTGCCGGGGTTTTGATGCCAGAGATCAGATGAACCGTTACCTTAACTGGTGGAAATGGGGCTATTTCAGCTCCACGGGCCACTGTTTTGATATCGGTATGACTGTTGCGGGGGCGCTGCAAAAATTTGCCAGCGATGGCGAACCGTTTGCCGGTTCCAGCGATCCACGAACGGCCGGAAACGGGTCGTTGATGCGTCTTGCTCCCGTCGTGCTGTGGTATTTCCCGGATGCGCAGCAGGTGCTGGAGTATGCCGAAGCCTCATCGCGTACTACCCATGCCGCCCCGGAAGCCGTCGCCAGTTGCCGCTTATTTGCACAGATGCTGATCAATGCGCTGAGCGGTATGAGCAAGCAGGAGATCCTGACACATATCCCGCAACTGCCGCAGCAAGAAAAGCTGCGCCACATCGCTGAAGGCCGCTATTTGCAGAAAACGCGAGCGGATATCGTTGGCACCGGTTATTGCGTACAGAGCCTGGAAGCCGCGCTCTGGTGTTTCGCAAAGGGCGGTGATTTTGAGGAAACGATTCTTCTGGCTACCAACCTTGGCGACGATGCCGATACCACGGCCGCGATTGTCGGGCAGTTAGCCGGCGCGTATTACGGCGTGAACGGTATTCCGCAACGCTGGCGCGATAAACTGTGGCAGTATGAGGATATCGATAATCTGGCGAGAAAACTGCTGGTGAAATGAGCCTGAGACACTCACCCCCTCCGTAGCGAGGGGGTGATATTGCCGCATTACTCTTTCGGATCTTTCCCGGCAAGCAGCTTATCCAGCTCATCACCGCCGACATGACGGAAGTCCTGCCCCTTCACGAAGTAGAAAATGTATTCGCAAATATTCTGGCAGCGGTCACCAATACGCTCGATAGAGCGGGCGCAGAACAGAGCAGTCAGGACGCTCGGGATAGTGCGGGAATCTTCCATCATGTACGTCATTAACTGACGCACGATGCCTTCGTATTCCTGATCCACTTTTTTATCTTCGCGGTAGATGCGTACCGCTTCATCCAGATCCATGCGGGCGAAGGCGTCCAGCACATCATGCAGCATTTGCACGGTGTGGCGGCCCAACGACTCCAGACTCACCAGAAGAGGCTGATGCTGCTGCGAGAATTTCTCCAGTGCGGTACGGCAAATTTTATCCGCCACATCGCCAATACGTTCCAGCTCAGCAATGGTTTTAATAATTGCCATGACCAGACGCAGGTCGCTCGCCGTAGGCTGGCGTTTGGCAATAATACGCACACAGGCTTCATCGATGGTCACTTCCATCATGTTGACCTGTTTATCACCTTCAACGACGCGCTTTGCCAGCTCACTGTCCTGGTTGTGCATCGCGGTGATCGCATCAGAAAGCTGCTGCTCCACCATTCCACCCATGGTCATTACCTGAGTGCGGATACTTTCCAGTTCAGCGTTGAACTGCCCGGAAATATGTTTGTTAAGGTTGAGGTTGTCCATGGTTCAACTCCAAATGCCCGACAGATTTCACGTTAAAACAAGGCGTTTACGCCTTTGCGGTTCGGGCATATCAACCGTAGCGCCCGGTAATATAGTCTTCGGTTTGTTTCTTCTTCGGCTTGGTGAACAGATCATCCGTATTACTGAACTCAATCAGTTCGCCGAGATACATAAACGCCGTATGATCGGAGCAACGCGCAGCCTGCTGCATATTGTGGGTAACGATCACGACGGTGTAATCCTCTTTAAGCTCAGTAATCAGCTCTTCAATACGACCCGTTGAAATCGGGTCCAGCGCTGAACAGGGCTCATCCAGCAACAGCACTTCCGGGCGAATCGCGATACCGCGTGCAATGCACAGACGCTGCTGCTGACCACCGGAGAGAGAGTACCCACTCTGGTGCAGTTTATCCTTGGTTTCGTTCCATAATGCGGCTTTGGTCAAAGCCCACTGCACGCGCTCGTCCATATCGGCGCGGGAGAGCTTCTCAAACAGACGCACTCCAAAGGCGATATTGTCGTAAATCGACATCGGGAACGGCGTCGGCTTCTGGAACACCATGCCCACTTTTGCACGCAACAGCGCGATATCCTGGGTATTGGTGAGGATGTTGTCGCCATCCAGCAGGATTTCACCTTCAGCGCGCTGCTCCGGGTAGAGCTCAAACATCTTGTTAAAGGTACGCAACAGCGTGGACTTGCCGCAGCCTGACGGCCCGATAAACGCAGTCACCTGATTTTTAGCGATATCCAGGCTGATGTTTTTCAGTGCATGGAATTTGCCGTAATAGAAGTTCAAATCGCGAACCTGAATTTTGCCCGGCGTCGTATCAACCATACTCATTTATCTCTTTCCTCAACTCGACGCCGCTTATCGCCGCGTCGCAAAAAATTAACCGTGTTTACTCTTCGCGAAAATGACGCGCGCCAGAATATTCAGCAACAGTACACAGAGAGTGATAATCAATACCCCGGCCCAGGCCAATTCTTGCCATTCGGCAAACGGGCTCATAGCGAATTTGAAAATCGTCACCGGCAGGTTAGCGATAGGCTGCATCATGTCGGTACTCCAGAACTGGTTAGAAAGCGCAGTAAACAGCAACGGCGCGGTTTCACCCGCAATACGCGCAACCGCCAGCAGCACCCCCGTCATAATCCCGGAGACGGAGGCCTTCAGGGTAATCGCCGCAATCATCTTCCATTTAGGCGTTCCCAGCGCATACGCCGCTTCACGCAGGCTATCCGGTACCAGTTTCAGCATGTTTTCCGTGGTGCGGATAACAATAGGCACCTGCAACAGCGCCAGCGCAATCACGCCTGCCCAGCCGGAGAAGTGCTGCATTTGCGCGACCACAATGGTGTAAACAAACAGCCCCACCACAATAGAAGGCGCAGACAACAGGATATCGTTGATAAAGCGGATCACTTCCGCGAGCAGCGACTTACGGCCATACTCGGCCAGATAAATCCCCGCCATAATGCCCAGCGGTGTACCGATGACGGTTGCCCACAGAATCAGCAAACCACTGCCCGCCAGGGCGTTCGCCAGACCGCCACCCGCCGTATTCGGCGGCGGTGTCATTTCAGTGAACAGTGCCAAAGACATGCCATCAAAGCCGCGTGCCACGGTAGAAAAGAGGATCCAGACCAGCCAGAACAGACCAAACACCATGGTCGCCATCGACAACGTCAGGGCGATACGGTTTTTCATGCGACGACGCGCCTGCATTTTGCGGCGCGACTCGGCTAATTGCACCGTGCTTTGCATTTCAAGCGTTGCCATCAGCGCGCCCCCTCGTTTTTCGCCAGTCGCAGGATCATCACTTTAGAAATGGCCAGCACAATAAAAGTGATCACAAACAGGATCAGTCCCAGCTCCATTAGCGCGGCAACATGCAGACCGGATTCCGCTTCGGCGAATTCGTTCGCCAGTGCGGAAGTGATACTGTTGCCCGGCATAAACAGCGAAGCGCTATCGAGTTGGTAGGTGTTACCGATGATAAAGGTTACCGCCATGGTTTCGCCCAGTGCGCGGCCCAACCCCAGCATAATGCCGCCAATCACCCCGTTTTTCGTGAACGGCAGCACGATGCGCCAGATCACTTCCCAGGTGGTGCAGCCAATGCCGTACGCCGACTCTTTCATCATCACCGGCGTTTGTTCAAACACATCGCGCATAACCGCCGCAATGTAAGGAATAATCATGATCGCGAGGATCACCCCGGCAGCCAGAATGCCAATACCGAACGCCGGCCCGGAAAACAGCGCGCCCACAAACGGAATGGTGGAGAGCACATTACCCACCGGCTCCTGGAAATAGGTGGCGAACAGCGGAGCAAAGATAAACAAGCCCCACATGCCATAGACAATACTGGGGATAGCCGCCAGCAGCTCAATCGCAATACCAAGCGGGCGTTTCAGCCAGTTTGGCGCCAGTTCGGTCAAAAACAGCGCGATGCCGAAACTCACCGGAACCGCGATCAGCAGCGCGATAACTGAGGTGACGATAGTGCCGTAAATCGGTACCAACGCACCATAAATGTCATTCGGAGCATCCCACTCTTTGGTCCACAGGAATGAGAAACCAAACTTCTGAATGCTTGGCCAGGCGGAGAAAATCAGAGACACAATAATGCCGCTGAGCAGCAATAACACAATCAGCGCAGCCAGTTTTACCAGTGCGCTGAAAATCATGTCGCCTTTTTTTCCCGGAGGGTTAAATGCCGGCTTGGTTGCAGCCATAAATTACTCTTCAGTTTAACGTCTTACGAATTTGCCCGCAGGCGCATGCATCGGCTTACGGGCCTACAGAGAATCTGTAAGGCGAGTGGTGTAAGCGCCACTCGCCATATTCTTCAATAATCTGTGATTAGTACAGTGCTTTACCGCTGCTGTCTTTCACATTTGCTTTCCATGCAGCACGAACCTGAGTCACGACGCTTTCCGGAAGCGTAGCGTAGTCGAGTTCGTTAGCTTGTTTGCCGCCTTTTTTGTAAGCCCAGTCGAAGAATTTCAGGACTTCAGCGCCTTGCTCCGGTTTAGCCTGCTCTTTATGCACCAGGATGAAGGTGGTGGAAGTGATTGGCCACACATCCGCGCCTTTCTGGTTAGTCAGGTCCTGAGCGAAGGATTTGCTCCAGTCGATATTTTTTGCGGCGTTAGAGAAGCTGGTTTCAGTCGGGCTAACCGCTTTACCATCTGCAGACAGCAGTTTGGTGTAGGTCAGGTTGTTCTGCTTAGCGTAAGCATATTCAACATAACCAATGGAACCCGGCAGACGCTGTACAAATGCGGCGATACCGTCGTTACCTTTACCGCCCAGACCGGTCGGCCAGTTAACCGTGGAGCCAGAGCCAACTTTGGATTTCCACTCTTCGTTGACTTTCGCCAGGTAGCTGGTGAAGACGAAAGAGGTGCCAGAACCATCAGCACGACGCACAACCGCGATGTTCTGCGAAGGCAGTTTCAGACCCGGGTTGAGTTTTGCAATCGCTGCGTCATCCCATTTTTTGATGTTGCCCAGATAGATATCACCCAGCGTTTTACCATCCAGTACCAGCTCGCCGGATTTAATGCCCGGGACGTTAATAGCCAGTACAATACCGCCGATTACGGTCGGGAACTGGAACAGGCCTTCCTGAGCCAGTTTGTCATCAGCCAGCGGGGCATCGGAAGCACCGAAATCAACCGTTTTAGCCGTAATTTGTTTCACGCCGCCGGAAGAACCGATACCCTGGTAGTTAATCTTATTACCCGTTTCTTTCTGGTAGGTATCAGCCCATTTGGCATACACCGGCGCAGGGAAAGTTGCACCAGCACCGGTCAGGCTTGCCGCAGCATTGGCAGCAAAAGCGCTCAGAGATAAGGTCGCGGCGACAACAGTTGCGACAGTGGTACGCATAACGTTCATAATGTCTCCTGCAAGATTCGTAAATCGTTGTTTGAGTTGCTACTCGGAGCAAAATAGGACACTTTGATGACAGTTATATGCAATGATTGTTACTGTTTAATGACAGCAATGAAATATCCTTGCTGAATTATTAAAAACATTTATAAATCAATGTAATAACATTCAATTACCACAACTTCATTACACGAACATTTTCTTTTTATGACAATCCAACCGTAGCTGAAAATCCGGATTTGTCATAAAGCGCTGCCAGAATAAACGCCGCTATTCCGCCCCAGCTAACGATCCCTTTTCCAGTGATTTAGCAATCATCCGCCACCGATTTTCAGCGCGACAGCGCTACCAGGAAGAGGTAGCAGACAAGCCTCTGGTTTCGTATTTATATAGCTACGAAGTCGGACCATTGTTGATGCAACATAGTAAACCCTAAGGAATGATGATGATTAAATCAGTTGCTGTCGCTATCGGATTGCTGTCGTTTCTTCCTGCTACATACGGCCATGCCGCCGACAGGCCCGTATCTCTTGGCTCCTCCGGTTATCAGTCTGATTCGGTGATGGTTTTGCAGGGCACAGAACATGACACGGGTAACGCAACTATCGTCCCATCGGATTACCTGAGCGTAAGTAAACTCAGAAACATTCAAGAGGATGCGCCAAAACAAAAAGAAGACATCGCTGATATGAAAAAAACGCTCTCGGAAATGGGGCGGGACAGAGAAAACCTGCAAAGACGCAATGATGAATTAAGCCGTAAAGTTGATGACATGCAACGCAGCATTAATTCGCTGGAAAACAAGCTTGATGAGCTGAGCCGTAGGGTCAAATAAGTCAGGAGAGGTTGCCATCGGCAACCTCTTTTTTACGCTGCGGCTAACTGCCTGGCGCTTGCTGTTTATCGAACACAAACAGAATGTGGTGATCATCCAGATACTTAATATCCACTTTATTGCCTTTCTGTATTTTTGATGCGTTAAAGGCAGAAATGGTCTCTTTCCCTTCCACCGATCGGGTGGCCCCTCCTTCTTGCAATGCGAGCCGATATTTAATGTTAATGGTGCCATTGTCGTTTGAGCTGATGTAGCTGACCTCTTCGACGGTAGCCTGCAATTCACGGCCCTGTGTCTGGATCTTATGGTCACGGTTAAACAGATAGACGATATAAGCGACCATGCCGACGATAAATATTACCGAAAAAACGATAACAAACTTCATTTAATCAATCCCTTACATAAACATCGTTAAACCATGAACCGAGGCCATCACCTGACCGTATTGCATCATTGCATTGGTAAACGCTACCCGACCCTCGCTGGAGGCCAAATCAAAAGCCGACTTATCGAACTTCAGATTGGTTAATCCTACCTTGCTGATCGCGGTAGCCGTAAACGAGGCCCCCTCGGTGACCACCTTAAGGGCGGTAAAATCAAAAGAAAACAGGGAAACCGTCTCTTTATGGTCTTTATATTCAAGCGCTTGTGGCGTTTTAATGTGCACCTTTTCATCACTCGCAATGGTGATCAGTTTAGGGGAAGAGATTGTCGCACCCTGCGCTATTTTCTGCGTCCACGCCCCTTCTATGGTGGTGATGTTATTGCCGGTGATCGTTTGTGTCAGGTTTTGCGAAATCGACTCTTGCCGGGAGCCGGTAATCAATGACGAGACGCCGTTATCAAAGGTATAGCTCACCAGACCGGTAATATGCTGCGATGATCTACCGTCAATATCTTCAGTGCGGTTGCCTTTTACCGTCACCGTTTCACCCCCGCTGGTTACCCGCATCACGCGGCCATTCGTAATGGTGGTTTCTTCGCCATTACCTACCGTTCTGGTCTCTTTATCCGTCACTTCCGTCGTGCGCGTTGCATGGTATTTGAAGGCTGCGCGTTTCGTCACCTCATCATCAAGCTCACCCAAAACGGTCAGGCTACGGTTACCGTCGACCGTAATCACCTGATTATTTTCGACCGAGACATTCATGTCCTTTTCCGCATGCAAATCCATGCGCTCAGCGCCGAGTTTATCTTCAAACAGCAGATAGCTGGCGTTGTCGCAATTGCCGGTTTTTGAGCGCGTCATAAACCCCATTACCGTTGCGGCGGCGGGCAATGCCCAGGGCGGCATATTTGCCTCGTTATATACGCGCCCGGTCACCATCGGACGGTCGGGATCGCCGTTGATAAAATCAATTACCACTTCATCACCAACCCGCGGGATCTGAACACCACCAAATCCCTGACCGGCCCACGAACTGGATACGCGCACCCAGCAAGAGCTGGTTTCATCACTTTTCCCCAGCCTGTCCCAGTGGAATTTCACTTTTACCCGCCCGTATTTATCGGTCCAGATAGGTTCCCCCTCCGGGCCGACTACGCGAGCGGTTTGCGGGCCATATGTTCGCGGCCATGCGGTTTTTTGCTCCGGTCGCCAGGTCAGAGAAGCTGGGATCACGCTAAAGCTAATTAGCCGGGAACTGTCACCTTCATCACCGCTGGCATAGCGGTTTTCTTCAAACTGCAACCAGGTCTTTGTCACCAGATAGCGGCCATTATCCTGCATAAAAGGAGCATTAATGAGCTGAAAGGTATGCCCGGCCGCAATGCCAATAGCGGTGGCTGTTCCCGCGGTCTGCTGATGATCAACCTGCCAGCGTTCCTGCTTGATGCGGGCATAATATTCCCCGTCATTTTGCTCAACAAAACGCCCCGGCCATTCATACACATCAATACGGCCAGGCGACGGCGATGCGGGGTTCTGGCGAGCCTGGAAAAGCCAGGCATTTGGTTTACGAAAGTCGTAATCCTCGGTGCTGAAAATACCCGGCGTAACGCGATCTTCCATTGACCACTGACTAATGCCTTCAACATCCGCCACGCCGCCAGCCTGGGACTGTATATAGGGGATGACATCATAACCTGCTGCCGACGGAAAAGCAGAACCGGCGTCGGTAAGTACCAACGTATGGTTATCCGCTGCATGGCGAAAATACCAGGAGATACCTTCCAGCTCCATTAAGCGTCGGATGAAATCCAGGCTGCTTTCCTGGTACTGCACACAGTACTCCCAGACCCGATAACTTGCTGTGAGCTGATTATCCAGCTTTACCCCATGTTCACTCAGCATGGTCTGGACGATTTGCGGAACCGTCTGCGCCTGAAAAATACGCATGTTTCGCTCCAGCCGCATCGGCCAGAGATCCGACTCAACAGTGAGCTGATAGGCCGCGTAACGCTGCCCGGAAAGCTCTACGGAAGCGACTGCCACGCTGGTGGCTTTTCCGTTGAGATACCGTGTTGCAAGCGCGTCCTGGTCCGGTATTTCAATGCTGACGGATTGCCCCAATATCTGGCTTCTGTCTATTCTGGCATCTTGTCCGAGTACGGTAAGTTGATATTCAAAGGGTTCAGAGAGGGATTCACTGCCGGCCATTTTCCAGAAAAGCAGGTCCGGTGCGGCGGTGATTTTGACGGTTATGCGGGAAGACATTGATCATCTCCGGGCAGATTCAACGGTAGGCGAAACACAGGAGCGGTAAGTGCTCCAGCTGAGATAGCCAGCCGCGGAACATTCCGCGCAATGTCTGATTCCGGTAGTGCGAGTGTCGGGCTGACCATAAAAAAAATCCGGTATGCTTTTTAAAAAGCATGACCGGATTTGTTTACAGTACGGTTAAACCGCAGACCGTAACGGCGTTAGCGCCGCATTATCGGATTATTCTACTGTGACGGATTTCGCCAGGTTACGCGGCTGGTCAACGTCAGTGCCTTTGATCAGCGCAACGTGGTACGCCAGCAATTGCAGCGGCACGGTGTAGAAAATCGGCGCAATCATCTCTTCAACATGCGGCATCTCAATGATATGCAGATTGTCGCTGCTGGTGAAACCGGCATCCTGATCGGCGAAGACGTACAGCACACCGCCGCGCGCGCGAACCTCTTCGATATTGGATTTCAGTTTTTCCAGCAGTTCGTTGTTTGGTGCCACCACAATCACCGGCATATCGGCATCAATCAGCGCCAGAGGGCCGTGTTTCAGCTCGCCCGCCGCGTACGCTTCTGCGTGAATATAGGAGATCTCTTTCAGTTTCAGCGCGCCTTCCAGCGCAATCGGATACTGATCGCCACGCCCCAGGAACAACGCATGATGTTTGTCGGAGAAATCCTCCGCCAGCGCTTCAATACGCTTATCCTGTGACAGCATCTGCTCAATACGACTCGGTAGCGCCTGCAGACCATGAACGATGTCGTGCTCGATAGACGCATCCAACCCTTTCAGGCGGCTCAGTTTCGCCACCAGCAACAGCAGAACCGTGAGCTGAGTAGTGAAAGCCTTGGTGGAGGCAACGCCAATTTCGGTACCGGCAT
Source organism: Kosakonia oryzendophytica (assembly GCF_900094925.1). GTDB lineage: Bacteria > Pseudomonadota > Gammaproteobacteria > Enterobacterales > Enterobacteriaceae > Kosakonia > Kosakonia oryzendophytica. Next base: position 59,917 of record NZ_FMAY01000016.1, read on the forward strand.
TGGTCATCATCGCCAGATCGGATTCACGCACCAGCGACGACCCCGGAACGTTACAAATCGCCAGTGAACCAAGGTAGCCCAGCTCTTTCGACAGACGCAATGCAGCCAGTGTATCCGCCGTCTCGCCGGATTGGGAAAGGGTGATCATCAGGCTGTTGCGACGCACCGCCGATTTGCGGTAGCGGAATTCAGAGGCGATCTCCACATCACACGGAACACCGGCCAGCGCTTCAAACCAGTAACGGGAAACCATACCGGAGTTATAAGAAGTTCCGCAGGCAACGATCTGGATATGTTCCACTTTCGACAGCAGCTCGTTAGCATTCGCCCCCAGTTCGCTCAAATCCACTTCGCCGTGGCTGATACGGCCGGTCAGAGTATTTTTAATAGCATTCGGCTGTTCAAAGATCTCTTTCTGCATGTAGTGACGATAAATGCCTTTATCACCCGCATCGTATTGCAGACTGGATTCAATATCCGGGCGTTTCACCTGCGCGCCTGATTTATCGAAAACAACCACTGTACGACGGGTCACTTCCGCGATATCGCCCTCTTCCAGGAAAATAAAGCGACGGGTCACCGGCAGGAGTGCCAACTGGTCGGAGGCGATAAAGTTTTCCCCCATACCGAGGCCGATAACCAGCGGGCTACCGGAACGTGCAGCCAGCAGCGTACTGGGATCGCGGGTATCCATGATCACCGTACCGTATGCACCGCGCAGCTGCGGAATGGTACGCAGCACAGCCTCGCGCAGGGTGCCGCCCTGTTCCAGTTCCCAGTGCACCAGATGTGCTATCACTTCAGTGTCTGTTTCAGACACAAACACATACCCGCGCGCTTTTAAAACTTCGCGCAGCGGTTCATGGTTCTCGATGATGCCGTTATGCACCACAACAATATGGTCTGAAACATGCGGATGCGCATTGCCTTCAGAAGGTTCACCATGGGTCGCCCAGCGTGTATGAGCAATACCTGTCCCACCGTGCAACGGGTGTTCTTCCGCTGCCTGAGAGAGCATCTGCACTTTACCGAGACGACGCAGACGCGTCATATGCCCGTTGTTGTCCACCACTGCCAGACCGGCAGAGTCATATCCACGGTATTCCAGACGACGTAAACCTTCGAGAAGGATTTCTGCAACATCACGCTGCGCGACAGCGCCAACAATTCCACACATATTTTAAGATTCCGATTTTGGCATTATGCCTTTTGTTGTCGGTCAACCTGTATGCCCGTTTTCGGGCGCCCCGAGCCTTGTAGAGAGTGGGGTTATTTTTATAGGTACTGCCTTACGGGCGGAGGAATTATTTTTCCCCTCATCCCTGAATACTTGCCGGAAAGCGCTACGCTTATCCGGCCTAAAAAACGGGTTATTTCTTCTTCACCGGACGACGCCAGCCCGGTTTCTGCACCTGTGGCACGCGGCTTAACACCAGTTCATTTTCGCCTACGTTGCGCGTGACCGTCGTACCAGCCGCAATGGTGGCACCGTTGGCCACCGTAACCGGCGCCACTAACTGCGTATCAGAGCCAACAAACACATCATCACCAATCACGGTTTTGTGCTTATTTGCACCGTCGTAGTTGCAGGTGATGGTCCCGGCGCCAATATTCACATTATCGCCAATGTCCGCGTCGCCCAGGTACGTCAGATGCCCCGCTTTAGAGCCTTTACCCAGACGCGCTTTTTTCATTTCAACGAAGTTACCAACATGCGCGCCAGCCAGCAGTTCGGCCCCCGGACGTAAACGCGCGAAGGGACCAATGGTGCATGCGGCTTCCAGGCGGGCATCTTCCACGACGCTGTAAGGACTGATTTCGCAATCATCGCCAATTTCGCTGTTTTTGATCACGCAGCCTGCGCCAATCTTCACGCGATGGCCAAGTTTGACGCGCCCTTCAATAATGACGTTAGCATCGATCTCCACATCCCGCCCGTGCTCCAGCGCGCCGCGGAGGTCGAAACGCGCCGGATCGCGCAGCATAACGCCGGCAAGCAGTAGCCGCTCAGCTTGTTCAGCCTGATAAGCACGCTCCAGACGCGACAATTGCAGACGGTTGTTGACCCCTTCCACTTCACTCAGGCGTTGCGGATGAACAGCTGTAATTTCACGCCCTTCCTGATGAGCAAAGCCAATGATGTCGGTAATGTAGAATTCACCCTGAGCATTGTTATTGGTGAGTTGGCTGAGCCAGCGCTTCAGATCGCCGCCGTTGGCCACCAAAATGCCGGTGTTGATTTCTTTAATCAGGCGTTGAGCTTCGCTGGCGTCTTTCTGCTCGATAATCCCGGTAATCACGCCATTTTCACGCGTAATCCGACCATAACCGGTGGGATCGTCGAGTTTCACCGTCAACAGACCAATACCGCCCTGTGGCTTGGCGTCACGCAGGCGCTGCAGCGTATCAACAGAAATCAGCGGAACATCGCCATAGAGCATCAAAATGTCTTCGTCATCGGCGAAGAACGGAGCGGCCTGCTGCATCGCATGGCCCGTGCCCAGTTGCTCAGCTTGCAGCACCCAGTTTAGTTTATCGTCGCGTAGCGTAGCTTTCAGCAGATCGCCGCCATGACCATAAACCAGATGAACGTTATTTGCGCCAAGATTTGTAGCAGCATCAATGACATGCTGGACCATCGACTTCCCTGCAAGGGTATGCAGCACTTTCGGGAGATCGGAATACATGCGTGTGCCTTTGCCCGCGGCAAGGATCACCACACTCATTTTTGTGTTCAACATACGCGTCCTGACTGTCATTTGAGTGAGAAGTTAAACTCTTTAGCGTTGAAAATACTACATATTTTGCAGCATAAAATGGAGTGTTGGTGAAACGCTCAACATCCACCTTTACAGTGCATTTGGAGGCTATTTTAACGGCAGAGTAAATGCGTTTGTCACTGAAAATTAGCGACGTTTCTCTCTGTCACTAATTTATACAAAGGGTTAGCTGTTTTTTTTTATCCTGAATAAAGATTGAACAAAAATAAAACACCGTTTTGATCATTAAAGAGTGTGACGTACAAAAAAGAAACAGTGTTTCATCCTGGTAATAATGGCGGGCAATGATTAATCAGGAGCATAAAATGAATTATAAAATACCTCTCGCCATAACCGTTTGCAGCTCACTTATCTCCGCTTCTGTACTGGCCACACCGGCTCCTGTATGGCGAGCCATTGCTTTCGGGCAATCAACTGACGTGAATTTTTCTTCTAACGTTCTGCCGGAAAAGATCGGCGTTAACGATGTGACTATCGACGGCAAGACACTTTCCGTTTCGGACCAAGCCGATCTCTCCAAACCCATCACACTCGAAAGCCGCGGCGGTAAAATTGCTAACTCTCATGATGGCCTGACCTACTTTTACACCTCCCTGCCCACTGGCGAAAATTTTGTCTTACAGGCCACCGTCACCGTAGACCAGTTCGGTCCGGAAAATGGCGCCAAACCGGCGGCGCAAGAAGGGGCTGGCTTACTGGTTCGCGATATTATTGGCAACCCGCGCCAGCAGCCGCTGAAAGAGGGCTATGAGGAGTTCCCGGCGGCATCGAATATGGTGATGAATGCCATCATGACGCAGGATAAAAAAGACCATTTTCGCGTGAAAATACAGGCAATCGCCCGTGAAGGGATCAGCCACCCGTGGGGAGACGCTGGCGCGGCAATCACTAAAAAAAGTTACCAGGAAGAGGTGGATCTTCGCCAGACGCCCACCTTCCGCATGAAACTCGAGCGTACCAATGACGGTTTTATTAGCGCATGGGCTCCGCAAGGAAGCGATAACTGGGTAAGCCAGACAATTCCACATGCCGATTTGATTTCAGTACAGAACAGCGAGCAATATTACGTCGGTTTCTTTGCCTCACGTAATGCCAAAATTACCATCTCCGACGCCTCTCTGACCACCAGCAAAGCCCGAACGGTGGCATCCAAACCCTGGCAGGCAAAACCGTTGCCTGTTGTTGTGCAGATAGCCTCGCCTGCGCAAAGTATCAGTGAGAAATATACCGTTCAGGCACGCGCCAACTATGATGGTCTGTTTGCTGTGCGGCAAAACGAAGTGGTGATCGGTAATGATAAACCCGTAAAAGCGGGTGATATGTACACGCTCCCCGCGACGCTTTCAGGTGACACCTCCATGTTTGTGTTGACCTTTACCCCCACCAGCGGCGATGACAAAACCCCCGTTACGCAGACCATAAACGTAGAGAGAGCGACCGCCACAACCGCCACAACCCTCCATGTCGCCGCCGACGGAAAAACGGATGGCGAAGGTACGGCCGCCTCACCGCTGGATTTAGCCACCGCCATCAATCTGCTGCCGCCAGGTGGCACCCTTGCGCTAAAAGCCGGAGACTATGCGCGAACAGAAATCCCGCTCACCGCCAGCGGTTTGCTGGGGAAGATGAAGACGCTGCAAGCCGACGGCAAAGTGGTGATTCATGGGTTACAACTGGACGCCAGCTACTGGCATATCAAGGGGATTGAAGTCACAGACAAGAGCCTGCGTGTGCAAGGCAGTCACAACCTGATCGAAAAAGTGGTCGCCTGGCGTAATGACGATACCGGTATTCAAATTTCTTCGCCGGAAAATATCGGTCGACCATTATGGGCGAGCCACAACCGCGTGATCGATTCCGAGTCCAGGAGTAATGAAGATCCGGGGAAAATTAATGCCGACGGGTTTGCCGTAAAAATGCGCGTAGGTGAAGGGAACAAACTGGAAAGATGCTATGCCCACGACAACATTGACGATGGTTTTGATCTTTTCAACAAGATTGAAGATGGCGGCAACGGTGTTGTGGTGATCGAGAATTCAATTGCCAGTAATAACACCAGCAATGGTTTTAAACTGGGAGGAGAAGGGCAACCTGTCGCTCATCAGGTTCGCAACAGCAAAGCAATCGGCAACCATCTGGACGGTTTCACCGATAATTTTAACCCTGGCAAGTTGGTGGTGGAAAACAATATTGCCGCGGATAACCAACGCTTTAACTTTATCTTCCGCCCCAGTCCTTACGGTGATGCCTCCACGCAAGGCGTGTTTAAAGGCAACATTTCTGTACGCAGTAAAGCCGGGCAGTATGATGATGCGGTGGTGGGGAATATTGACGCGACGAACTACTTTATCGCCAATGGCAAAAGCGTGAATGCATTGCAGCAAGAAGTGGACAGTAAAGCGGTTCTGGCGGAACTGAAGATGTAGCCAGATGGCGCTCGCTTATCACACAACGGTAAGCGCAGCGCCACTCAGCGGATCAGCAGATTAGTGGTTGAACGTCCCGAAAGAGATGTTCATGTTGCTGAAGAGAGCGATGATTTTGTTGATCAGTTTCATGATGGCTTCCTGATTTTGTCAGAGTTAATTTTTGTGATGAACATCACAGAAAAGAAGTCTACGCCTCATTTTTTAACCGATCAATATTTTTGTGATGCGCATCGCAAAATAATAAAACACGTTTTCAGTTCCATTTTTTCTGAAACGCAACCATAAAAAAAGCCAGTCTGGAAACCAGACTGGCTTTTTAACGTTCAAGCCGGTTTACATCGCTTTTTTAGTCAACTCGATAACACGCAGTTTCGCGATGGCTTTCGCCAGCTCCGCAGACGCCTGAGCGTAATCCACGTCACCGTGAGAGCTCTTAATGTGCTCTTCTGCTTTACGCTTCGATTCCAGGGCTCGCGCTTCGTCGAGATCCTGGCCACGAATAGCGGTATCAGCCAGAACGGTCACGCTGCTCGGTTGCACTTCAAGAATGCCGCCGGACAGATAGATAAACTCTTCATGACCGAACTGTTTAACGATGCGGATCATACCAGGCTTAATGGCGGTGAGCAGCGGTGCGTGCCCCGGGAAAATCCCCAGTTCACCTTCACTACCCGTTACCTGGATTTTCTCGACCAGACCAGAGAACATCTGTTTCTCTGCGCTGACGACGTCCAGGTGGTAAGTCATTGCCATATCACCCTCCGATTAAGGCGTTAAAGTTTTTTGGCTTTTTCCACTGCTTCTTCGATGGAACCAACCATGTAGAACGCCTGCTCCGGCAGGTGATCGTATTCGCCTTCCATAATGCCTTTAAAGCCACGGATGGTGTCTTTCAGGGAAACGTATTTGCCCGGAGAACCGGTGAACACTTCCGCTACGAAGAACGGCTGGGACAGGAAGCGCTGGATCTTACGTGCGCGAGCTACCACCAGTTTGTCTTCTTCAGACAGCTCATCCATACCAAGGATGGCGATGATGTCTTTCAGTTCCTGATAACGTTGCAGCAGAGACTGTACGCCACGCGCGGTGTCGTAGTGTTCCTGGCCCACAACCAGCGGATCCAGCTGACGGCTGGTGGAGTCCAGCGGGTCAACGGCCGGGTAGATCCCCAAAGACGCGATCTGACGGCTCAGTACCACAGTTGCGTCAAGGTGCGCAAAGGTGGTGGCTGGCGACGGGTCAGTCAGGTCATCCGCAGGTACGTATACCGCCTGTACGGAAGTGATAGAACCGGTTTTGGTAGAAGTGATACGTTCCTGCAGAACACCCATCTCTTCCGCCAGCGTCGGCTGGTAACCTACCGCTGAAGGCATACGGCCCAGCAGTGCGGATACTTCAGTACCGGCGAGGGTATAACGGTAGATGTTGTCGACGAACAGCAGAACGTCACGACCTTCGTCACGGAACTTCTCAGCCATGGTCAGGCCGGTCAGCGCAACGCGCAGACGGTTTCCCGGCGGCTCGTTCATCTGACCGTAAACCAGGGATACTTTGTCCAGAACGTTGGAGTCAGTCATTTCGTGGTAGAAGTCGTTACCCTCACGAGTACGTTCACCCACGCCCGCAAACACAGAATAACCGGAGTGCTCAATCGCGATGTTACGAATCAGCTCCATCATGTTTACGGTTTTACCCACGCCCGCACCACCGAACAGACCGACTTTACCGCCCTTCGCGAACGGACACATCAGGTCGATAACTTTGATGCCGGTTTCCAGCAATTCCTGAGAGCTGGACAGCTCTTCATAGGACGGTGCCGCGCGGTGGATAGCCCAACGCTCTTCTTCACCGATGTCGCCTTTCATGTCGATCGGCTGACCGAGCACGTTCATGATACGACCCAGTGTTGCTTTACCAACCGGGACTTCGATCGGGTGCGCAAGGTCGTTCACTTCCAGACCACGACGCAGACCGTCAGAAGAACCCATGGCGATGGTACGTACGATACCGCCGCCCAGCTGCTGCTGCACTTCCAGCACCAGCGTCTCGTTACCATTCTTAACCTCAAGAGCATCGTACACGCGCGGTACGGCATCCTGAGGGAATTCGACGTCAACTACGGCGCCGATTACCTGGACAATTTTTCCAGTAGCCATCTTGAATCCTCTACGAATTAACCTGGTTATACCGCGGATGCACCACCGACGATTTCGGTGAGTTCCTGAGTAATGCTGGCCTGACGAGCTTTGTTGTATACCAACTGCAGCTCTTTAATCAGGCTGCCGCCATTGTCGGTCGCGGCTTTCATCGCCACCATACGTGCGGCCTGCTCGCTGGCCAGGTTTTCCACAACACCCTGATAAACCTGAGATTCAACGTAACGACGCAGGAGCGTGTCCAGCAGCCCTTTCGGATCAGGTTCGTACAGATAATCCCAGGATTTATGCTTCAACTCTTCATCTTCTGCGGCCGGTAAAGGCAGCAGCTGAGTGATGGTCGGAGCCTGAGACATGGTGTTGATAAATTTGTTGCTAACAATATAAAGCTTGTCGAGACGACCTTCGTCGTAGGCTTGCAACATGACTTTTACCGGGCCGATCAGTTCGGACAGGGAAGGGTTATCTCCCATGCCGGTTACCTGAGCGACAACGTTGCCACCTACGGAATTAAAGAAAGACACGCCTTTAGAGCCGATCATCGCGAGTTCGCTCTGAACGCCTTTATCGGACCATGCTTTCATATCCGCCAGCAGTTTTTTGAACAGGTTAATGTTCAAACCACCACATAAACCACGGTCGGTCGACACCACCAGGTAGCCCACGCGTTTAACGTCGCGTTCTTCCAGGTAAGGGTGCTTATATTCCAGATTACCGTTCGCAAGGTGACCAATCACTTTGCGCATGGTATCTGCATAAGGACGGCTGGACGCCATGCGATCCTGCGATTTACGCATTTTGGAAGCGGCGACCATCTCCATCGCTTTAGTGATCTTTTGCGTGTTCTGGACGCTTGCGATCTTACTACGTATCTCTTTTGCGCCGGCCATGAGCTTCTCCTCAATGCCTTGCGGCCTGCCCTAAGACAAGCCGCCAGACGTTACCAGGACTGGGTTGCTTTGAAGGAATCGAGGATGCCTTTCAGCTTGCCTTCGATTTCGTCGTTATAGCCACCGGACTGGTTGATCTCTTGCATCAGCGGAGCGTGATCACGGTCAGCGTAAGCCAGCAGAGCGGCTTCGAAGCTACCGATTTTCGCCAGTTCCACATCTTCGAGGTAACCGCGTTCAGCCGCAAACAGCACCAGACCCTGCTGAGCAACAGACATTGGAGCGTACTGTTTTTGCTTCAGCAGCTCGGTCACTTTCTGACCGTGGCTCAGCTGTTTACGGGTTGCTTCATCCAGATCGGAAGCGAACTGAGAGAACGCTGCCAGTTCACGATACTGCGCCAGCGCGGTACGGATACCACCGGACAGTTTCTTGATGATCTTGGTCTGAGCTGCACCACCCACACGAGATACAGAAATACCCGGGTTAACCGCCGGACGAATACCGGAGTTAAACAGGTTAGTTTCCAGGAAGATCTGACCATCGGTAATAGAAATTACGTTAGTCGGAACGAACGCAGAAACGTCACCCGCCTGGGTTTCAATGATCGGCAGCGCGGTCAGAGAACCGGTTTTACCTTTCACTTCACCTTTGGTGAAGGCTTCAACGTATTCAGCGTTAACGCGGGATGCGCGCTCCAGCAGACGAGAGTGGAGATAGAATACGTCGCCCGGGAATGCTTCACGTCCTGGCGGACGACGGAGCAGCAGGGACACCTGACGATAAGCGACTGCCTGTTTAGACAGGTCATCGTATACGATCAGCGCATCTTCACCGCGGTCACGGAAGTATTCGCCCATTGCGCAACCGGCATACGGTGCCAGATATTGCAGTGCGGCAGATTCAGAAGCGGTTGCAACCACAACGATGGTGTTAGACAGCGCACCGTGCTCTTCCAGTTTACGCACCACGTTGGCAATGGTGGACGCTTTCTGGCCGATAGCAACGTATACGCATTTGATGCCGGAATCGCGCTGGTTGATGATCGCATCGATTGCCATCGCGGTTTTACCGGTCTGACGGTCACCGATGATCAATTCACGCTGACCACGACCGATTGGGATCATGGCGTCAACGGATTTATAACCCGTTTGAACCGGCTGATCGACGGACTGACGATCGATAACGCCCGGTGCGATAACTTCGATTGGCGAGAAGCCATCGTTATCAACCGGACCTTTACCATCGATTGGCGCACCCAGGGTGTTCACCACACGACCCAGCAGGCCACGGCCAACCGGAACTTCAAGAATACGGCCAGTACATTTAACCTTCATGCCTTCGGCAAGGTCAGCGTACGGGCCCATCACTACTGCACCCACGGAGTCGCGCTCCAGGTTCAGTGCGATAGCGTAACGGTTACCCGGCAGAGAAATCATCTCGCCCTGCATACAGTCGGCCAGGCCGTGAATGCGGATAACACCGTCGCTTACAGAAACAATAGTACCTTCGTTGTGAGCTTCACTCACAACACTGAACTGAGCAATGCGCTGCTTGATCAGTTCGCTGATTTCGGTGGAATTCAGTTGCATGCTCCAGTCCCCTTAAGACTGCAAGACGTCTGCAAGGCGTTCAAGACGGCCGCGAACGCTGCCATCAATCACAGTATCACCCGCTCGGATGATAACGCCTGCCATAACAGACTTATCGATTTTGCAATTCAGCTTCACTTTACGTGACAGTCGTTTTTCCATCGCTGCGCTGATTTTCGTGAGCTGCTCTTCGCTCAATGCGGTTGCGGACGTGACTTCAACGTCTGCTGTAGCCTCGCTGGCTGCACGCAAATGAACAAACTGCTCAAGAACATCAGGGAGCACTTTCAGACGTCCATTTTCAGCCATTACCCGAATCAGGTTCTGACCTTTGGCGTCCAGTTGCTCCCCACAGATGGCGATAAACGACTCAGCGAGCGTTTCCGGTGCTAATGCACCGGAGAGGAGCTCGGCCATTTGCTCGTTTTTAGTCACCTCGGCGGCAAACGCCAGCATATCCTGCCAGCGATCAACACTTTGGTTTTCAACGGCAAAGTCAAAAGCTGCTTTGGCGTAGGGGCGAGCTACCGTTACAAATTCAGACATCAGCCCCTCCTCCTTACAGTTCAGCGACCAGTTTATTCACGATGTCGCTGTTAGCAGCTTCATCCACGGAACGCTCAATGATTTTCTCGGCGCCAGCTACAGCCAGCAGAGCCACTTGTTTACGCAGCTCTTCGCGAGCACGTTTACGCTCGGCGTCAATTTCCGCCTGCGCCTGCGCCACGATTTTGGTACGTTCCTGCTCGGCTTCTGCTTTCGCTTCGTCCAGGATCTGAGCACGGCGTTTGTTCGCCTGTTCGATGATTACCTGAGCTTCTGCTTTCGCTTTTTTCAGCTGGTCGGTCGCATTGGCCTGTGCAAGGTCAAGGTCCTTTTTAGCTCGTTCTGCGGAAGCGAGACCGTCAGCAATTTCTTTCTGACGTTTTTCAATGGCAGCCATCAACGGCGGCCATACATACTTCATGCAGAACAGAACGAACAGGACAAACGCGATGGCCTGGCCGAGGATTGTTGCGTTTAGATTCACAGCACAATGCCTCTTATCTGGTTAACGTTCTAAACAATTGCTTGGAAAGCAACTCTTACTACGCGACAGCAAACATCACGTACAGACCCAGACCCACAGCGATCATCGGGATAGCATCCACCAGACCCATAACGATAAAGAACTGAGTACGCAGCAGAGGAATCAGATCAGGTTGACGCGCTGCGCCTTCCAGGAATTTGCCCCCGAGGATGCCGATACCGATCGCAGCACCGATTGCCGCCAGACCCATCATCACAGCGGCAGCCATGTACAGCAGATCCATATTCAGGTTTTCCATGACAGTCTCCAGTTTGTTTCAGTTAAAACGTAGTAGTGTTGTTAAAAATCAATGCTCTTCAGATGCCATCGACAGATAGACGATCGTCAGAACCATGAAAATAAAGGCTTGCAGCGTAATGATCAGGATGTGGAAAATGGCCCATGGCACATTCAGAACCCACTGTGACCACCACGGCAGAAGACCCGCGATCAGAATGAAAATCAACTCACCCGCGTACATGTTGCCAAACAGTCGCAGACCGAGAGAAACCGGTTTGGACAGCAGGCTCACGCCCTCAAGGATAAGGTTTACCGGAATAAATACCGGATGGTTGAACGGCTGGAGAGTCAGCTCTTTAGCGAAACCGCCAATACCCTTCATTTTGATGCTGTAGAACAGAATCAGGATAAATACGCCCAGCGCCATAGACAGCGTGATGTTGACGTCTGCAGACGGCACCACACGCAGCGCAGGCAGCCCCAGAACCTTCTCGCCGATAAGCGGGAGAAAATCGATAGGCAGCAAATCCATCAGGTTCATCAGGAATACCCAGACGAAGATCGTCAGGGCCAACGGAGCGATAAGTTTGCTTTTGCCGTGGTACATGTCTTTGACGCTACCATGGACAAAACCAATCACCAGCTCAATTGCAGTCTGGAATTTTCCCGGGACGCCGCTGGTGGCTTTTTTCGCTACGCTACGGAACATCATCAGGAACAACAGACCCAGTACCACCGAGAAAAACATGGAGTCGATATTGAGCGTCCAGAAGGTGGCCGGGGGGTTATGCGGATCCACCAGCGAGAACGTACGAAGATCGATCTGAAGGTTATTCAGATGGTGACCTATGTACTCCTGCGGTGTTGAGATTTCTCCTGCAGACATGATGCCTCTTACCCTTTGTTGTTAATTACAGCGGGTGCCAGTATCTGAACTACCAGCACCGAAACCCACGTGACTATCAGCGGCAAAAACGCCACCCTGAATACCGCCAGCGCCACCACCAGCAACACGAATGTCACCAACACCTTGATTGCTTCACCGAGGGCGAAGGTCCAGGCCACTCGGCCTTTAGCAGGTGTAAGCGCCTGATGACGCCAGGCAAAAATCATAAACAACATGTTTGGCAATAAGACTGCCATACCTCCGCACACGGCGGAAATGCCCCAGAAGGGGTCTTTGAGGCTAAACAGCAATCCACTTGCCATTACTGCCAGAAACTGAATAAGCAGAAGCTTGCGTGCAACGTTTCGACTAAAGAGCGACACAGACATCACGTTTCTTTACTCCTGCTCCCTTTGAGGTATGCCGCGTGTCGTATAAAACGTTCTTTAAGGCCCGGAGTCAAGCAGCAAAAAGCGGTCAAATTATACGGTTCGGCCTCGTGATTTCAAACAATAAGTAGCGAAAAGGTGAATAAATGTTTAAATAATTTTCCCGATGGCTATTTTTCAACTTTTGTCGAAACTGTGAACCTTCGGGCAAAACTGCAAATAACGCGAAAAACCTGCTACCAAAGCGTGCACCAGGTCACAAAACAAACATTTATGCGTCGGTCATATTAATCACGCCCGTAAATTGTGACTTTTCATCTTTCTGATATTTAAGACGAATTATCACAACTCTTTTTAAAACAGCCGCAAATATAACAAAAACGTTTCATTGACATTTATAATAATTATTTAACATCTATTTTTGATTATCAGCGCCGACTTTTAGCGCGCTGATATTTTCGCAGTTGACTATTCTTCCGGTGAAGAATAAAAATGACGTTAAAAGTCGGATAAATCCTGGTAAATGTCGGGTTAAATGTAACTGAACGTATCACCGCTTTTTATGTCGATTTTTAACATCCTGAGAACAGCACGAATTCTACATTTTTTGATAAAAATTAAACTTTATTTGCCTTAACAACCACCAGATGGCGTTCGCCTTCAAGGTGCGGAACATACAGTTTCTCAATACTTTCCACCGTAAATTCAGCAGGCAACAGAGAAATCTCATCGTCTGGCACCAATCCTTTCAGCGCGTAAAAACGGCCTTGCGCTCCAGGCAAATGCTGACACCAGCTCACCATGTCATTCAGCGAAGCAAAAGCCCGACTGATCACCCCATCAAACGGCGGTTCCGCAGGGAAGTCTTCCACACGGCTCTGCACCGGCGCGATATTCTCAAGATGCAATTCATGCTGAACCTGGCGCAAAAAGCGCACGCGCTTGCCCAAGCTATCAAGCAGCGTGAAATGCGATTCAGGACGAACGATAGAGAGGGGAACCCCGGGTAAACCAGGCCCGGTGCCAACATCGATAAAGCGCGAACCCTGCAGATAAGGCGCCACCACGATACTGTCGAGTATATGGCGGATCAGCATCTCGTTAGGATCGCGTACCGACGTCAGGTTGTAGGCTTTGTTCCATTTGTGCAGCAGGTTGACGTAACCCACCAGTTGTTGCTGCTGGTGATCGGACAACGAAATGCCAGCTTCATCCAGCAGACGAGAGAGTTTGTTAAGCACGGTTGATACCCTGGGATTGCTATGCCCGGTAAACCGGGCATACGACGACGATTATGCGCTACGGCGCAGCATACCTTGTTTTTTCAACCATACCAGCAGAATGGAGATGGCTGCGGGAGTGATCCCGGAGATGCGTGACGCCTGACCGATGGAAGACGGTTTATGATCGTTGAGTTTCGCGATCACTTCGTTAGACAGTCCGTTCACCTGACGATAATCCAGTGTGGCAGGCAGCAAGGTGTTTTCATTGCGCTGCTGTTTCTCGATTTCATCCTGCTGACGCGCGATGTATCCCTCGTATTTCACCTGAATTTCCACCTGCTCAGCGGCTTGCGGATCGTCCAGACCAGGGGAGAATGGCGTCAGCTGCACCAATTGCTGGTAAGTCATTTCAGGGCGACGAAGCAGATCTTCACCGCTGGCTTCGCGAGACAACGGCGCCGTCAGCAGCGTATTAACCGCTGACGCATGTTCAGAAGCCGGTGATACCCATTGTGATTTCAGGCGTTGACGCTCACGTTCAATGCTTTCCAGTTTCTCATTGAAGCGCGCCCAACGCGCATCGTCCACCAGGCCCAGTTCACGACCGGCTTCTGTCAAACGTAAATCCGCGTTGTCTTCACGCAGCATCAGGCGATATTCCGCGCGAGACGTAAACATACGGTACGGCTCTTTGGTGCCGAGTGTGCAAAGATCGTCCACCAGTACGCCGAGATAAGCCTGATCACGGCGTGGTGCCCAACCCTCTTTGTCAGCGGAGGCGCGTGCGGCGTTCAGACCTGCCAGCAACCCCTGCGCCGCGGCTTCTTCGTAACCGGTGGTACCGTTGATTTGGCCAGCAAAGAACAGACCATGAATGAATTTACTTTCCAGGGTCGGTTTCAGGTCGCGCGGATCGAAGAAATCGTACTCAATGGCATAACCCGGACGAACGATTTTGGCGTTTTCCATCCCTTGCATTGAACGGACAATCTGCATTTGCACATCGAACGGCAAGCTAGTGGAGATGCCGTTCGGATAAATTTCGTTAGAGGTCAGTCCTTCCGGTTCAAGGAAGATCTGATGCTGGTTGCGATCGGCAAAGCGCATCACTTTGTCTTCGATCGACGGACAATAACGTGGACCGATCCCTTCGATCACGCCGGCATACATCGGGCTACGATCGAGGTTATTGCGGATCACGTCGTGGGTTTTTTCATTGGTGTGCGTAACGTAGCACGGTACCTGGCGCGGATGCTGGGCAGCATTTCCCATAAACGAGAAGACCGGCATTGGGTTATCACCATGCTGCTGCGCCAGTACGCTGAAATCGATCGTGCGCGCATCAATACGCGGCGGTGTCCCGGTTTTCAGACGGCTTACGCGTAGCGGCAGTTCACGCAAACGGCGTGACAGAGGAATCGACGGCGGATCGCCTGCGCGGCCACCGCTGTAGTTATCCAGACCAATATGAATCTTGCCGTCAAGGAATGTCCCTACGGTCAGCACAACCGCTTTGGCGCGGAATTTCAGCCCCATCTGGGTAACGGCGCCTACCACACGATCGTTTTCAACGATCAGATCTTCAACCGCCTGCTGGAAGATCATCAGGTTCGGCTGGTTTTCCAGCGCGGTACGTACAGCCTGGCGGTAAAGCACGCGATCCGCTTGAGCGCGGGTTGCCCGGACAGCCGGGCCTTTGCTGGCGTTTAGTATTCTAAACTGAATGCCTGCCTGATCGATCGCTTTCGCCATCAGTCCGCCCAGGGCATCCACTTCTTTCACCAGGTGTCCTTTCCCAATACCGCCGATCGCCGGGTTGCAACTCATCTGCCCCAGCGTGTCGATATTGTGTGTCAAAAGCAGGGTCTGTTGACCCATACGCGCTGCTGCCATTGCGGCCTCAGTGCCTGCATGACCCCCGCCAATGATAATGACGTCAAAAGGATCCGGATAAAACATGGTGGTATGCCTCGCCTGAGCGGTTAGAAATTGGGTTGAAGCCCGGGTCGTGGATTCTACTCAACTTTAGTCCAGTGAGAAAGATCCGGATCCCGGGTATTAAAAAGAAGATCTTTTATGTAGAGAGATCTGTTCTATTGTGATCTCTTATTAGGATCGCGGTCGCTTGTGGATAAGCCGGATCATCACTTTAAGATCAATTCATTAGGCTGGATCATTAGCTGTGAATGATCGGTGATCCTGGGCCGTATAAGCTGGGATCAGAATGCGATGTTATACACAACTCAAAAAGTGAACACGCGTTATTCTTTGGATAACTACCGGTTAATAAGACCTTTTAAGCAGAGTTATCCACATCTGATCGCACGATCTTTAATCATTATTGAGTAAATTTTTCCAGGATCCCAACCATTCCTCTGCGGGATCTTCCGGAATATCGTGATCCAGAATGTTGATCTTCAGTGTTTCGCCGATCTGTCTGGCGCCGTTTGCCTTTAAAGACGCTTCCAGTTTTTCGATCGCCTGGCAGAAGGTGTCATATTCACGGCTACCAATACCGATCGCGCCAAAGCGAACCCGGGAAAGATCCGGTTTCTGTTCATTCAAATCATCCAAAAACGGCTGCAGGTTTTCTGGAAGATCGCCCGCACCGTGGGTTGAACTGACCACCAGCCATATCCCCTGCGGCGCAAGATCCTCTAGTAGCGGGCCATGTAACGTCTCAGTGCTAAAACCTGCATCTTCCAGCTTTTCCGCCAGATGTTCTGCAACATATTCCGCACCGCCAAGCGTACTGCCGCTAATCAGCGTGATGTCTGCCATGAAGCCCCGCTCCGTTTTATTCGCCATCCGGCGACAAATAGAGGTGCATTGTACGCTGTGAACGGGCTGGGATCTACCTGTGGACAATACGGGTATTACTCAGGGATGAAAACGCCCGGTTAAGGGCGGATGGTACGCATGATCGGGTTTTGCAGGGAGATCAATGTTTCGGTGGACTGAATTTCATCGATTGTTTGGATCTTGTTGATAAGTACTTGCTGGAGGGCATCGATTGATCGGCACATCACCTTTATAAAGATACTGTAATGGCCGGTGGTGTAATACGCCTCGGTCACCTCTTCCAGGCTTTCGAGTTTTGCCAGCGCGGAAGGGTAATCTTTTGCGCTCTTCAGAATGATGCCGATAAAGCAGCACACATCGTAACCCAGTTGCTTCGGGCTGACGTCAATGCGCGCACCGGTGATGATCCCGGCCTGCTTCATTTTCTCTACGCGAACATGAATGGTGCCGGGGCTTACGCCAAATTGTTTAGCCAGTTCGGCGTAAGCAGTACGCGCATTCGCCATTAAGGCGTCGAGAATGCCGCGGTCCAGATTGTCGATCTGATAATTTTCCATAGGATTTTCTTATGAAGAATAGTGATTCTTTCCATTTTAACCTGTGATTTTATCGATTCAAAAGCACTGGTGGCTTTTTAATTGATGATTATTGAGTTGCGATGTCATTTTGTTGCTTAATTAAAAGCAACAGGACACAGGAGTTAAATAATGAAAACCGCTTACATCGCTAAACAACGCCAGATCGCCTTTGTGAAATCCTTTTTTTCCCGCCAGCTTGAAGAAAAATTGGGCCTGATTGAAGTGCAGGCGCCGATCCTCAGCCGTGTTGGGGATGGTACTCAGGATAATCTGTCCGGTAGCGAGAAAGCGGTGCAGGTCAATGTGAAGACATTGCCGGAGGCCCGCTTTGAAGTCGTGCACTCTCTGGCGAAATGGAAACGATAGACGCTGGGTCAACACGACTTCAGTGCCGGAGAGGGGCTATACACACATATGAAAGCCCTGCGTCCGGATGAAGACCGCCTTTCTCCGATTCACTCTGTTTATGTGGATCAGTGGGACTGGGAACGAGTGCTGGGTGACGGTGAACGCCATACCTCGACCTTAAAAGAGACCGTTCGAGCGATCTGGGCCGGGATCAAAGCCACGGAAGCAGAAGTCAGTGAACGATTTGGTCTGGTGCCCTTTCTGCCTGAACAGATCCATTTTGTGCACAGTGAAACGCTGCGCAGCCGTTTCCCGGATCTGGATGCCAAAGGTCGTGAAAGAGCCATCGCCAAAGAGCTGGGCGCGGTATTTCTGATGGGCATCGGCGGTAAGCTAAGTGACGGTAAACGCCATGACGTTCGCGCGCCGGATTATGATGACTGGAGTACCGTGGCAGAAGGTGGCTTCAGCGGCCTGAACGGCGATATTCTGGTCTGGAACCCGGTACTGGAAGATGCGTTGGAACTCTCTTCCATGGGCATTCGCGTTGATGCGGATGCGTTAACACGTCAACTTAAACTGACGGGTGATGAAGACAGGCTACAGCTTGAGTGGCACCAGGCGCTGTTGCGCGGAGAGATGCCACAAACCATTGGCGGCGGTATTGGTCAATCCCGACTGACGATGCTGTTATTGCAGTTGCCGCACATTGGCCAGGTTCAATGCGGTGTGTGGCCGGAACACGTCCGCAAGCAGGTTTCCGGTCTGCTTTAACGCCGCCAGCGCCGCAGCAGGCGGCTACGCATCCCGGTATCGAAGCGCCAGATATGGTCGAAGATGCGCATGATGCCGGGTTTGCCATGCACGGACATCGCCACCGCATGAAAGCGATGCTGATGAACGTGTTGCAGTTCCTTCACTTTATTCACCACATCGTCCGGCAAACGCTGGGCGATAAAGTCAGAGATCACTACCGCATCGGCGTCGTACCATTCGCCGCCCTGCATGCGTTCCACAATGGCGCGGAAACAGCTCGCCAAATCGGTTCCGCCGCGAAAACGCTGACTGAGAAAACGAATTGCCTGCTCCAGGCCTTCGGCGCTCGTCAGTTCGTAGCGCACCACTTCACTGGAGAAAAGCATAATGTAGCAGCGCCGCTTATCGGCCAGTGCGACGCGCATCAACGCCAGGCAAAATGCCTTTGCACACTGTTCATTAAAACCGCCCATTGAACCTGAGGTATCGACACAGACGATAAAAGGTCCGCGCGGTTGTTCATCGAATTCCTGATGAATAACCGGTCGTTCGGTCACTTTTTCCCGCCATGCATCGCCGTGTAGCCGGTAAGTGAGTAACTGTTTTTCCACCAGCCGGCGATAAAACTCATATTCCAGCTCAGTGATCCCCAGTGTGGCCAGTTCGGGCGGCAACAGCCGCAAAATATCATCGCTTTGATGCAGCCCGTCGACTTGCTCCGGAACCGTTGCCGGTTCACGCACCAGTGTACGGAATGTCTCCATTGGCGCATCTTTACGGGGGACGGATTTTGCTTCACGTGAGCGACCAAGCTGTTCGGCCAGATGCTGAAGTTCCGGCTGCTGATTGAGAAACTCACCATATTTAATGATTAACTGATAATCGCCGCGTTTAAGCTGCCCTGCACTCATATCCCATAACCGGCCTGCCGCATTTTCATTTTCAATCAGCACGGGCTCCAACTGACCGCTCAGGGTCATACGTTCCTGTACTTCACTGAGCAGCCGATCGCGTTCCTCATCCAGCAATTGCTGATTAAAGGTGGTGGTTTGCACCACAAGGCTCAGGCGCCAACGCTGTAAAAACAGCGTATGCAGCGCAGGTGTGAAGAGGGCGTTATCCGCTACCATCTGTCTGGCCTGGGCGGCATATGGCGAATGGAGCTTATCCAGTAACGCGAGAATTTGCGGCAACTGAACAATAAACTGCGATGTCGACAGGAGCTGGTTTTGTTGGTAACTCAACACTTCTTCTGCCAGTTCTGGCGGAACGTCGGTCTCTTTAAGGTGTTTTCTCAGCGCTTCACGCCAGCGGGGTACATCGTCAGTGATGGCCTGTTTCAGGCGAGGGAATTTTTCAAAAAACAGCGCCAGTTGCGGCGATGCCAGCAGGGCGACGATGAGCTCTTCAATCATCGCCTCCTCGCTGACGGTCATCATGACATTGAGGGTATCCAGCGTTAGCATTGACGCGCCTGTTGGATTTGCGCTCTGACGTCCTGCAAGCTGGCTTCAATGCGACCTAACCAGTCGCTGGCGATAAACAGGCATTTCTGCTGTTCGCTAAAACGGGTGTGTTGCTGATGCCAGGTGTTATCCAGCGCTTCAAGCTGTTGTTTGATCTCTTCCGGAACGTTTTCCGGCGTGGCACCCGGCAGCGCGAGGCGCGATCCCTGTAAACTGACGTCGCGGATCAGCAGATGCAGGCTGGTGTCCACTTCCAGATCAAGCGGTTGCGCAAAACCAATGCCGTTGAGCTTACCGCGGATCTCCCCGCCTTTTGTCAGCCATTGCGCCAGTGCATTGCGTTCAATGGTGACATGAATAACCTGCATATCGTGCAGTTTCAGCGGCTTTTGCAACAACAAGGTCAGTACCGGGTCGTCCAGATCTTCCGGCAAGTCATAATGCGGTCGACGGCTGAACATACCGCCCTGACGGCTGACTTTGAGCGCTGTTTTATCGCTTTGCTGTTGCTGAAGCCGCATATTCTGCTGAGCGATGCTGCTCAGTTGTGCCAGCATCGCTTGCTGCTGCCATGCGTGCCCGGTCATCAAAATATCTAACTGTTGTTGCAGCAGATTCATACTCTGCGCATCGTGCCACAGGCAGTCCTTCAGCAGGATCAAATCTATTGGCGCAACGGCGTCACGACCGCTAAAAAAGGCGCTGGATTGTAACAGTCGGATGGCCTTTTTCCATCGACGATCGGAAACATAAGGTGCGTTTGGTAAAGCATCAAGCTGCTGGCGCAGCGTATAAATCAGCTCAAAGACATGGTCCGGCAGTTTGACCTGCCCGATCTCGTGCTGCCAGTTGAGGTACTCTTCATCGGTGATCTGTAGCTCTTTCGCCACCGGATTGTCATTTTCATCCTGCTGACTGATCAGCATCGAGCGGAAGTTCCCCTTTTCCTGAACCTTGTCCAGCCACAGACGAATCAACATACGGTCATACAGCGCTTCGAGGCTGCTGTCTGCCTCCGGTAGTTCGTTAGACGCCGCCACCAGCAGACGCATAGGGATTTTCTCTTCGCTGGCACCGTTGCGAAAACGCCGTTCATTAATTGCGGTCAGCAAGGTATTGAGAATGGCGGGACCCGCTTTCCATATCTCATCCAGAAAAACGATTTCAGCTTCCGGCAGATAGCCGCTGGTTAAGCGTTCATAGCGCCCTTCATCTTTTAGCGCCTGGATCGAGAGCGGGCCAAAAACTTCCTCTGGCGTAGAGAAGCGGGTCATCAGATATTCGAAGGCGCGGGCATGTTTAAAGGCGAATTTCAGACGACGGGCAATCAGACTCTTGGCGATACCTGGCGGGCCCAATAGAAATACGCTCTCTCCACTCAGGGCTGCCAGCAGGCATAGCCGAATGGCGTGGCTACGCTCAAAGAGGCCTTTCTCCAGCGCGCTGCTTAAGCGGGAAATTCTTTCAGCTAATAAATGCGAGTGAGCCATAATAGATTTGCGTCCTTTCGCCGTGTTATCCGGCTTGCAAAAGCGAGTATAGACGTTCCTGTAAGGGCTTGTAATAGACTGAAGAACAGCTTTATTTTCTTTGCTCCAGATTAACGTGGCCGCATTTAGGGGTACGATTTCGCAAATAATCGTGCATACTGTGCGCTTTTTGTGGGCCAAGGGACTAAGCACACATTTGTCATTTCAACAAAAGATTAGTCTATGAGCACTGATAATAAGCAATCGTTACCCGCGGTAACACTCGCGGCTATTGGGGTTGTCTACGGTGATATTGGTACCAGCCCGCTTTATACGCTTCGTGAATGTTTGTCTGGTCAGTTCGGTTTCGGCGTTGAGCGTGATGCCGTTTTCGGTTTCTTATCGCTGATTTTCTGGCTGCTGGTTTTTGTCGTCTCCATAAAATACCTGACATTCGTCATGCGGGCGGATAACGCCGGTGAGGGCGGGATCCTGACGCTGATGTCGCTGGCGGGGCGCAATACGTCTGCCAGAATGACTTCCGTACTGGTGATTATGGGGCTCATAGGCGGCAGCTTTTTCTATGGCGAAGTGGTCATCACCCCCGCAATCTCTGTTATGTCGGCTATTGAAGGGCTGGAAATTGTCGCGCCGTCGCTCGACTCATGGATTGTTCCGCTCTCTATCGTCGTCTTAACCTTACTGTTCGCGATCCAAAAACATGGCACCGGGCTTGTGGGGAAGCTGTTTGCACCGATTATGCTGGCGTGGTTTTTAATTCTGGCGGTGCTGGGTGCGCGTGGAATTTTGTCTAATCCGGAAGTGTTGCAAGCACTGAACCCTGTATGGGCGGTCAATTTCTTCGTTCAGTACAAAGCGATCTCGTTTGTTGCGCTGGGTGCGGTGGTGCTTTCCATTACCGGGGTTGAAGCGCTGTATGCGGATATGGGGCATTTTGGCAAACTGCCGATTCGCGTGGCGTGGTTTATTGTGGTGCTGCCCTCTCTGGCGCTGAACTATTTTGGCCAGGGCGCATTGCTGCTGAAAACGCCGGAAGCGATTAAAAACCCGTTCTTTTTACTGGCACCTGAATGGGCGCTTATTCCTATGCTGATCATTGCCACCCTGGCGACGGTCATTGCCTCACAAGCCGTTATTTCAGGTGTCTTCTCACTGACCCGCCAGGCTGTGCGTTTGGGTTACCTTGCCCCGATGCGTATTATCCATACCTCGGAAATGGAGTCCGGGCAGATCTATATCCCCTTTATAAACTGGCTGCTCTACTTTGCGGTGGTGCTGGTGATTGTCAGTTTTGAACACTCCAGTAACCTTGCGGCGGCGTATGGTATTGCCGTAACCGGGACAATGGTGCTGACATCGATCCTTTCTACCACGGTGGCGCGAAATAACTGGCACTGGAATAAGCTATTTGTTGCGCTGATCCTCACGTTGTTCCTGTGTATTGATGTACCGCTGTTTTCGGCAAACCTCGATAAGATTGTTTCCGGCGGCTGGTTGCCGTTAAGCCTGGGTCTGGTGATGTTCCTGGTGATGACCACCTGGAAAAGCGAGCGTTTCCGTTTACTGCGTCGCATGCATGAACACGGTAACTCTCTCGAAGCGATGATTGCATCGCTGGAGAAATCACCGCCGGTACGTGTGCCCGGGACTGCGGTGTATATGTCCCGTGCGCTGAACGTTATTCCATTCGCTATGCTACATAACCTTAAGCATAACAAAGTGTTGCATGAGCGTGTCATCCTGCTGACGCTGCGTACCGAAGATGCGCCTTATGTGCATAACGTTCGTCGCGTGCAGATAGAGCAGCTCTCGCCAACTTTCTGGCGTGTTGTGGCCAGCTACGGCTGGCGTGAAACGCCGAACGTGGAGGAAGTGTTTCACCGTTGCGGGCTGGAAGGCCTCAATTGCCGCATGATGGAAACTTCTTTCTTTATGTCGCATGAATCGCTGATCGTCGGCAAACGTCCATGGTATCTGCGGCTACGCGGTAAACTTTACCTGGTGTTGCAGCGAAATGCGTTGCGCGCTCCCGATCAGTTTGAGATCCCGCCTAACAGGGTGATAGAACTGGGAACCCAGGTCGAAATTTAGTCCTGATTAAACCCCTCGCAATGAGGGGTTTTTGTTATTAATTGCTGTAAATTTTGCTTAAGCAAGAAAAGCTGTTTTTTTCATCATTTCCACAAGCGAAACGTTTCGATATCGATCACACTTCTGTAATGCCGGGATGGTTTTCTGAGCATTCTTCATACTACACTGCGTTCAGCGAAACGTTTCGCTAGTGGAGCATAAAATATGAAAAAAGGTCGTGTACTGAACGCTGACATTTCGTCGGTCATCTCTCGTCTTGGTCATACCGATACGCTGGTGGTGTGTGATGCCGGGTTGCCGGTGCCACGTAGCACACAACGTGTGGATATGGCATTAACACAGGGCGTTCCTTCCTTCATGCAAGTGCTGGAAGTGGTGACAACGGAAATGCAGGTTGAGGCCGCTATCTTAGCGTCGGAAATTAAACAATATAATCCGCAGCTCCACGAAACGTTGCTCAGCCATATTGAGCAACTGCAACAACACCAGGGAAATACCATAGCCGTGCAGTACGTTACGCACGAGCAGTTCAAAAAACACACCGCGGACAGTCATGCGGTTATTCGCAGCGGGGAGTGTTCCCCGTTTGCGAATATCATTCTCTGTGCTGGCGTCACATTCTGAGGCCCTCATGGACGCGTTATTGCAACTCAAGGGAATCGATAAAGCATTCCCCGGCGTAAAAGCCCTCTCCGGCGCGGCGCTGAATGTTTACCCCGGCCGCGTGATGGCGCTGGTCGGGGAAAATGGCGCCGGTAAATCCACCATGATGAAAGTACTGACCGGCATCTACACGCGAGATGCGGGTTCGCTACTTTGGCTGGGGAAAGAGACCACCTTCACCGGTCCTAAATCTTCCCAGGAAGCCGGCATTGGTATCATTCACCAGGAACTGAACCTGATCCCGCAGTTGACCATTGCCGAGAACATTTTCCTTGGCCGTGAGTTTGTGAACCGTTTTGGCAAAATCGACTGGAAAAAGATGTTTGCCGACGCCGACAAACTGCTGGCGAAACTGAATCTGCGCTTTAAGAGCAACCGTCTTGTGGGCGAGCTATCCATCGGCGATCAGCAAATGGTCGAAATCGCTAAAGTGATGAGCTACGAATCGCAGGTCATCATTATGGATGAACCGACCGATGCCCTGACCGACACCGAAACCGAATCGCTGTTTCGCGTGATCCGCGAACTGAAAGCGCAAGGGCGTGGCATTGTTTATATCTCCCACCGAATGAAAGAGATCTTCGAGATTTGCGATGACGTGACGGTTTTCCGTGACGGGCAATTTATTGCCGAGCGCGAAGTTGCAACGCTGACCGAAGATACGCTGATCGAAATGATGGTTGGCCGTAAGCTGGAAGATCAGTACCCGCGTCTGGATAAAGCGCCGGGTGAAGTACGTCTTACCGTCGATAGTTTGTGTGGGCCGGGGGTGGACAACGTCAGCTTCACCCTGCGTAAAGGTGAAATTCTTGGGGTGGCCGGGCTGATGGGGGCCGGTCGCACTGAGCTGATGAAAGTGCTGTATGGCGCACTGCCGCGCACCAGCGGCTATGTGACACTCGATGGGCATGAAGTGATCACCCGCAGTCCGCAGGATGGGCTGGCAAACGGCATTGTGTATATCTCTGAAGATCGTAAGCGAGACGGGCTGGTGCTTGGCATGTCGGTTAAAGAGAACATGTCGCTCACCGCGCTGCGCTACTTCAGCCACACAGGTGGCACGCTGAAGCATAAAGATGAACAGCAGGCGGTAAATGATTTTATTCGTCTGTTTAATGTGAAAACGCCCTCGATGGAACAGGCCATTGGGCTGCTCTCCGGCGGGAATCAGCAAAAAGTGGCGATAGCACGCGGTCTGATGACCCGCCCGAAAGTGTTGATCCTCGACGAACCGACCCGTGGTGTGGACGTCGGGGCGAAGAAAGAAATTTATCAGTTAATTAACCAGTTTAAGGCCGATGGCCTGAGCATCATTCTTGTCTCTTCGGAGATGCCGGAAGTTCTGGGAATGAGCGATCGCATTATGGTGATGCATGAAGGGCGTCTCGGCGGTGAATTCACGCGCGAGCAGGCCACTCAGGAAGTATTGATGGCTGCCGCTGTGGGCAAGCTTAATCGTGTGAATCAGGAGTAAAAAAGATGACTACCCAGGCTGTTTCTGGTCGCCGTTATTTCACCAAAGCATGGTTGATGGAACAAAAATCGTTAATTGCCCTGCTGGTGCTGATTGCGATCGTTTCGACCATGAGCCCGAACTTTTTTACCGTCAACAACCTGTTGAACATCCTGCAGCAGACGTCGGTTAACGCCATTATGGCCGTCGGGATGACGCTGGTGATCCTGACATCGGGAATCGACCTGTCCGTGGGGTCTCTGTTGGCACTAACCGGTGCTGTCGCGGCTTCGCTGGTGGGCATGGAAGTGAATGCACTGGTGGCTGTTGCTGGTGCGCTGGCGCTTGGCGCTGCCGTGGGCGCGCTGACTGGCGCCATTGTCGCTAAAGGTCGTGTTCAGGCGTTTATCGCCACGCTGGTGATGATGCTGCTGTTGCGCGGTGTGACGCTGGTTTACACCAACGGTAGCCCGATCAACACCGGCTTTACGGATAATGCCGATGTGTTTGGCTGGTTCGGTATTGGTCGTCCTTTCGGCATCCCTACGCCGGTCTGGCTCATGGCGATAGTCTTTATTGCCGCATGGTATCTGTTGCATCACACCCGCCTGGGTCGTTATATCTATGCCTTAGGCGGTAACGAAGCCGCTACGCGTTTGTCCGGTATCAGCGTAGATAAAGTCAAAGTTATCGTTTACTCGCTGTGTGGCCTGTTGGCCTCTCTGGCGGGCATTATTGAAGTGGCGCGTCTTTCCTCGGCGCAACCTACTGCGGGAGCAGGTTATGAGCTGGATGCTATCGCCGCGGTTGTTTTGGGTGGGACCAGTCTTGCAGGCGGTAAGGGTCGTATCGTCGGGACGTTAATTGGCGCACTGATCCTTGGCTTCCTCAATAATGGATTGAATTTGCTGAGTGTTTCCTCCTATTACCAGATGATCGTTAAAGCAGTGGTGATTCTGCTCGCGGTACTGGTAGACAACAAAAAGCAGTAATTACCTACACAACAGGACTCATGAAAATGAACATGAAAAAACTGGCCACTCTGGTTTCTGCTGTTGCACTGAGCGCCACCGTAAGTGCGAATGCGATGGCAAAAGACTCTATTGCTCTGGTTATTTCTACGCTGAACAACCCGTTCTTCGTTTCGCTGAAGGATGGTGCGCAGAAAGAAGCGGACAAACTGGGTTATGACCTGGTGGTTCTGGACTCGCAGAACAACCCGGCTAAAGAGCTGGCTAACGTTCAGGATTTGACCGTACGTGGCACCAAACTGCTGCTGATCAACCCAACAGATTCCGACGCGGTGGGTAACGCCGTGAAGATGGCTAACCAGGCGAAAATCCCGGTGATCACCCTTGACCGTGTGGCCTCCAGTGGTGAAGTGGTCAGCCATATTGCTTCCGATAACGTACTGGGCGGCAAAATCGCCGGTGACTATATCGCCAAGAAAGCTGGCGAAGGCGCAAAAGTCATCGAACTGGCGGGTATTGCCGGTACCTCTGCAGCACGTGAGCGTGGTGAAGGTTTCCAGCAGGCGGTAGCTGCGCATAAATTCAACGTGCTGGCCAGCCAGCCGGCAGACTTTGATCGTACTAAAGGTCTGAACGTCATGCAGAACCTGCTGACCGCGCATCCGGACGTGCAGGCTGTGTTCGCACAGAACGATGAAATGGCGTTGGGCGCGCTGCGTGCGCTGCAAACTGCCGGTAAATCCGACGTTATGGTCGTAGGTTTTGACGGTACACCAGACGGTGTGAAAGCGGTAAATGATGGCAAATTGTCAGCGACTATCGCCCAGCTGCCAGAACAGATTGGCGCGAAAGGTGTTGATACCGCTGATAAGGTCCTGAAAGGCGAAAAAGTTTACGCGAAAAACCCGGTTGACCTGAAACTGGTCATCAAGCAGTAATATGGCGTTCTGGCCGTAGCAACACGCTGCGGCTTGTGGGACAACGTAAAAAAAAGAAAAGCATGGCACGCGCCACCGTCACCGGTGGCGCACTTTACGGACTCGTTCATCATGAAAACCGCAGGCAAACTCGTCGTCCTTGGTAGTATTAATGCCGATCACATTCTTAACCTTGAATCCTTCCCTACGCCGGGCGAAACCGTCACCGGTAGTCACTATCAGGTCGCTTTCGGCGGCAAAGGCGCAAACCAGGCTGTCGCCGCCGGACGCAGCGGTGCGGATATCGCGTTTATTGCCTGTACTGGTGATGATGACACCGGTACGCGGGTACGTAAGCAGCTGGAAAGCGACAACATTGATGTTGCTCCGGTAAGTGTTGTTGCTGGTGAATCTACCGGCGTGGCGCTGATTTTCGTTAATGGCGAAGGTGAGAATGTTATCGGTATTCATGCGGGAGCGAATGCGGCGCTCTCCGTAGAAAGAGTCGATGCACAACGCACGCTTATTGCGGATGCTTCTGCACTGCTGATGCAGTTGGAATCCCCGGTAGAGAGCGTGCTGGCTGCGGCCCGTATTGCTCATCAGAATGGCACGCTCGTCGCGCTGAACCCGGCACCGGCACGTGAGCTCTCTGATGAGTTGCTGGCGCTGGTGGACATCATTACGCCTAATGAAACTGAAGCGGAAAAACTCACGGGAATTAACGTTTCCAGTGATGACGATGCCGCTCGCGCCGCGCAAGTGTTGCACGGTAAAGGTATCAATACCGTTATTATTACGCTGGGTAGCCGCGGCGTGTGGGCCAGCGTGAAAGGTGAAGGCAAGCGTGTACCCGGTTTCAAAGTGAAAGCCGTCGATACCATTGCCGCAGGCGATACGTTTAATGGCGCACTGTTAACCGCATTGCTGGAAGCTAAACCGCTGGATGAGGCGATTCGTTTTGCTCATGCAGCGGCAGCCATTGCCGTTACGCGTAAAGGCGCGCAACCGTCTGTGCCCTGGCGCAACGAGATTGATGATTTTCTACATCAGCAGGGGTAACGCGTGGCCACGATGAAGGATGTTGCCCGCCTGGCGGGCGTTTCCACCTCTACGGTTTCCCACGTTATCAATAACGATCGCTTTGTCAGTGATGCGATTCGTGAAAAGGTGGACGCGGCGATCAAAACGCTGAACTACGCGCCCTCCGCCCTTGCGCGCAGTCTGAAGATCAATCAGACACGCACTATCGGCATGCTGATTACCGCCAGTACGAATCCCTTTTATTCAGAACTGGTGCGCGGCGTTGAACGTAGCTGTTTTGAGCGTGGCTATAGCCTGGTGCTGTGTAACACCGAAGGCGATGAGCAGCGGATGAATCGTAACCTGGAGACGCTGATGCAAAAGCGTGTTGATGGGTTACTTTTGCTGTGTACTGAAACGCATCAGCCTTCGCAAGAGATCATGCACCGTTATCCTTCTATACCCACCGTTATGATGGACTGGGCGCCGTTCGATGGCGACAGCGATCTGATTCAGGATAACTCCTTGTTTGGCGGCGATATGGCGACGCAGTATCTGATTGATAAAGGCTATACGCGTATTGCCTGCATTACCGGGCCGCTGGATAAAACACCGGCGCGTTTGCGTCTCGAAGGGTATCGCGAAGCGATGATTCGTGCCGGGCTGACCATTCGCGAAGGCGATGAAATTGAAAGTGATTTTGAGTTCGGCGGCGGGTTTGACGCGATGAAGTCGTTACTGGCGATGAACGAGCGTCCGCAGGCAGTGTTTATCGGGAATGATGCAATGGCCGTAGGGGCTTATCAGGCGCTGTATCAAGCGGGGCTGAAGATCCCGGAGGATATGGCTATCGTGGGTTATGATGATATTGAACTGGCGCGTTATATGACGCCGCCGCTCACCACTATCCATCAGCCAAAAGATGAACTGGGCGAGCTGGCGATTGATGTACTGATTCACCGAATGGCAGAACCTGATCTTCAACAGCAACGGTTGCAGCTGACGCCGATCTTAATGACGCGCGGTTCCGCCTGATTTCCTGTTCCGCTCTTTTATCAGGTTGCGCCCATCTTTCGCTTTCAGCAGCATAAATACCAGTGCGGAAACCAGTGTAATCGCCCCCATCGTAATAAACGTATAGTGAAACTGTTCCACTGTATTGGCGCTATCAAACCCTTCATAAAAACGCAGTACCGCTGCACTGACTGCCACGCCCAGGCTTATCGACAGTTGCTGTGTTACCGCCAGCACGCTATTGCCGCTGCTCGCGTTGTCATCCGTTAAATCCGCCAGCGTAATGGTGTTCATGGCTGTGAACTGCGTGGACATCGCCATTCCCAGTACGAACAGCGGCAAAATCAGCATCCATACTGCCATTGACGGCGACTGGAGCGAGAACTGTGCAATCATCAAACCAATAAAAAGCGTGATGCCAACCAGTGTCTTGCGATAACCCAGACTGCGAAGTATTTGCGTGACGATGGATTTCGCCAGAATCGACCCCAGAGCGGTAGGTGCCATCATACAACCGGCGATCAGCGCCGGATAACCAAAACCAACCTGCAACATCAGCGGCATCAGAAAAGGAACACAGCCGGTTCCCAGGCGTGATGCAATATTGCCCGCAATGCCGACGGAAAAAGTATGTGTCCTAAACAGATTCAGTGAAATCAGTGGGGTCGGGTGGCGTTTAGCGTGGCGGATATAGGCCAGCAGTAACAAAATACCACTCAGGATGATGGCGAGTGCAATCCAGGTGGCAACCACTTTTTCGCCAAACAGTTCCATCCCACTTGAGAAGAGCACGAGGCTTAAGCCAAACAGGAAAAAACCGCCCATGTCGAAGCTACGTCGCGGGGTGGTGAAATTGGGCATATATTTGCGTGCGTAAAACAGTCCGGCAAGGCCAATGGGGATATTAATCAGAAAGATCCAGTGCCAGCTTGCCCACGTCACCAGAATGCCACCCATCACCGGGCCCAGAATCGGCCCGACCAGGCCTGGCATAGTGACAAAGTTAAGCACTGGCAATAATTCACTGCGCGGATAAGCGCGCAACAGCGCCAGACGGGCTACCGGCATCATCATTGCTCCGCCGATGCCCTGAATCACACGAAAGATTACCAGCATGGCGAGCGAGTTGGAGAGCGCGCAAGCCAGAGAGCCTAGCGTAAACAGACTCACGGCTAGCATAAATATCCGCCGCGTACCGAAGCGGTCTGCCAGCCAGCCGCTCATCGGGATGAGCATCGCCACGGTCAGTGTGTAACTAATAATGGCTGATTGCATGGCTAAAGGGGAACGATCAAGGCTGTGCGCGATGGCCGGTAAAGCAGTGTTGAGAATGGTGGCGTCCAGCGCCTGCATAAAAAAAGCCATTGCCGCAATCCACGGCAGACCAGCCATACTGCGTGCTTTCTTCTCTGTCATGCAATATCCCGTTATTTCGCCGTAGGGGCATAAGGCGTGGTCAGTAATATCTGGCATGCCCGGAATGCGCTTTCACCGTCGCTTTCCTGGATGGCATTCACAATCGCCTGATGAAGGTCGAGCTTGACCACTTCGTTTTGCGTTATAGAAGTAAAGTAGGTGTGATAAATAGAATGAAAGAGCGTGGAGAACGATATAAGGAAGGGGTTTTCACTCATGGCGTAAATATGTTCATGCCAGGCCATATCCACATCTATCCAGCGTTCGCGGTTAAAATCCTTTTTCAGAATCACCATCTCTTCCATTAATGTATTGAGATGTGCTTTTTGTTCCGCGCTGCCCAGAGTTGCCGCCAGCAGGCAAGCCTGAGGTTCCAGGCTGCTGCGCATTACCAGAAAGTGTTGGATAACGGTTTCAACATTCTCCTCGCTCATCCACCAGGACAATAATTCTTTATCCAGAAAGTTCCAGTTACCGCGTGGCATGACACGGGTGCCAA
The DNA here is from genome assembly GCF_900094925.1 of Kosakonia oryzendophytica. GTDB lineage: Bacteria > Pseudomonadota > Gammaproteobacteria > Enterobacterales > Enterobacteriaceae > Kosakonia > Kosakonia oryzendophytica. The sequence continues at coordinate 91,058 of NZ_FMAY01000016.1, forward strand.
TACGCGGACGGGGTAAAACCATTCCTTTTGCTGTTAATGTCTTTACTGCTTCCCTGATGGCGGTGCGGCTTACGCCAAACTGCTCACCCAGCTCCATCTCTCCAGGCAGAATAACACCTGGCGCATATTTGCCTTTCAGGATTTGTCGCGCCAGTTTCTCCGCCAGCACCCATGAGATGTTTTTCTGTGCGGCAAGTTGTTGTGCGTTTAAAGACATTTTCTCACTTCCTTTTATCTCGTTATCACCTGTTAGTATGCCATTCGATATATGTCAGTGGTGGTAAAAACAGCGAAATCAGCAATTCATGCCGCTTTTTGCCGCGCTTTGTTGAAAAAAAACGCGGTTGATAACTTTTTTTAAATTAGGGGTTGTCAGCCGGAATTAACTCCCTATAATGCGCCACCACTGACACGGCACAACGGCAAACACACCGGCCTGTCAGGTGAAGAAATCTGAAAATATTCAGTTGACTTCGCAGCGGGAAAGCGTAATATGCACACCCCGCGCCGCAGCGAAAACACAGCGGCACTGCTCTTTAACAATTTATCAGACAATCTGTGTGGGCACTCAAAGTGACATGGATTCTTGACGTCCACGGACGCTAAATGAATACCAAGTCTCACGAGTGAACACGTAATTCATTACGAAGTTTAATTCGATGAGCATCAAACTTTTAAATTGAAGAGTTTGATCATGGCTCAGAT
>NZ_FMAY01000009.1 GCF_900094925.1 Kosakonia oryzendophytica
TGTTCAGCCAGATCATGTACATCTGGTCGTAATAGTCCCGCCGAAAATCTCGATATCAACTCTAATGGGGCATCTGAAAGGTCGCAGCGCAATCAGACTCTACAATCGTTTCCCACACATAAGAAAGAAGCTATGGGGCAACAACTTTTGGTCACGTGGCTACTTTGTAGATACTGTCGGTGTGAACGAGGAAATTATCAGACGATATGTGAGGCATCAGGAGAAAACGGAACAAATACATGAACAGCAAATGGAATTGCTAGAGTAGTAAGCGGAAAGTGACAATAGCCCCCCTTACAGGGGGCATTCTCAAAAGCCACCTTCTAAGAAGGTGGTCTTTTACATTGACACGGTTAAACAAACTGCAATGGGTCACACTGCAACCTGACTTAGCGCGGGGAGACGGTCACCTGACGACCATTGCTTGCCAGCACAACGCGCTGACCTGCTGCGAAACGGGAGTTGCCCTGTTTCTGCACGACCATAATGGTGTTGCCGTCATCTTTACGGATTTCCAGTTCTACACCCTGGGTTTTATTCATCGCCCCCTGAACCGACTGGCCCGCTACGCCGCCGGCAACTGCACCTGCTGCTGTCGCCAGAGAACGTCCGGTACCGCCGCCAACGGTGTTTCCGAGGAAGCCGCCCAGCACTGCACCGCCAATTGCGCCGATGACATTGTTATCATCACCGCCCTGAATCTGTACCGGACGTACGTTCACAATGGTGCCGTAAGTGACATTTTGCACTTGTTTGGCTTCGGATGCAGAGTAGACATCACCAGAAAGCGTGTCGTTATTGACGCAGCCAGCCAGGGTAAGACCAATCAGCGAAACTGCCAGTGCACGTAACATCATTTATGAATCTCCTGTTCACCATGAAACGCTCTTATGAGCATCCATCATGGCTAAATTATATGGCATTTTACTCATGCCAGGTCATATCTTCTGCCAAATCCCGGCAAAAATAATAATCTCAGGGAGCTTAACCCGATCTAAACGAAGCGATTATAAGCGTTGGCGATGTTAATTTCACTTAACAGAAATAGACTTGATTGTTAAAAAGTGTTTGTACGCGATGGCTTTACCCCCGGCTTTATGGTGGAGTGTTACCCCTCTGTCATGCATTAAAGGAAGGCGTATGAAATCGGGTCGCTATATTGGAGTGATGTCGGGAACAAGTCTGGATGGTATTGACGTGGTGTTGGCTGCCATCGATGACACGATGGTCGCCCAGCAGGCAAGCCTGACGTTTCCCATTCCGCTGCCGCTGAAAGAGGCGATCCTCAATATCTGCCAGGGGCAGCAGCTTACGCTATCGCAGTTGGGAAGGCTGGACACGCAGTTGGGCACGTTGTTTGCGGATGCCGTGCTGGCGTTGATGGACAGAGAACAATTGCGCCCGGAAGATATCGTCGCCATTGGATGCCACGGGCAGACCGTCTGGCATGAACCCACCGGCATTGCGCCGCATACGATGCAAATCGGTGATAACAATCAGATAGCTGCGCGGACCGGTGTGACCGTGGTGGGGGATTTCCGCCGTCGTGATATCGCGCTGGGTGGCCAGGGCGCGCCGCTGGTGCCCGCTTTTCACCATGCGCTGCTGGCGCACTCGGTTGAGCGCCGTATGGTGCTGAACATTGGCGGTATTGCAAATCTGTCGTTGCTTATCCCCGGGCAACCCGTGCGGGGGTATGACACCGGACCGGGCAATATGCTGATGGATGCCTGGATTTGGCGGCAGAAAGGCAAACCCTACGATAAAGATGCTCAGTGGGCGTGCGAAGGCAAAGTTATCCTGCCGCTGCTGCAAAACATGCTAAGCGATACGTACTTTGCCGCTCCCGCGCCCAAAAGTACCGGGCGCGAGTATTTCAATTATGGCTGGCTGGAGCGCCATCTGGCGCCTTTCCCGGTGCTCAACGGGAGTGATGTTCAAGCCACGCTGGCAGAGCTGACGGCGGTGACGATTTCTGAGCAAGTTTTACTGAGCGGTGGATGTGACCGGCTGCTTGTCTGCGGCGGTGGCAGCCGCAACCCGTTGGTCATGGCGCGTCTGGCGGGGTTGTTGCCAGGCATTGAAGTCGGTACGACTGATGAGGCCGGGATCAGCGGCGATGATATGGAAGCGCTGGCGTTTGCCTGGCTGGCCTGGCGTACACTGGCGGGGTTGCCCGGTAATTTGCCGTCGGTAACCGGAGCCTCAGCGCCCACGATTTTGGGGGCGATTTTCCCGGCCAACCCGCGCCAGAATCAGAGTTAGCTGAATTCCACATTGCAGGTGCACCGTTAGACTGACGGAGCGTAAGGAGGGTGTTTCGCCCTCCATGACCAGGACAGTCACGGGAACACCTCATGAAAAAATTGTTGATCGCCTGCCTGCCCGCGCTGCTTGCCGGGTGTAGTTATTACCACCAGTTCGTTGAACGCATGCAAACCGATACGCTGGAATACCAGTGTGATGAAAAGCCGCTTACCGTCAAACTTAATCACCCGCGCCAGCAAGTCAGCTTTGTCTGGGAGGATAAGGTTCTGACCCTACAACAAGGATTATCCGCCTCAGGTGCCCGCTATACCGATGGCGTTTACGTGTTCTGGTCGAAAGGGGATACCGCCACGGTCTATAAACGTGACCGTATTGTGCTGAATAACTGCCAGTTACAAAATCCGCGGCGTTGAGATTTTCACAGGGGGGCGCATAATAGCCCTACCTGATGATTACACTCGCTAACGCCATGTCTGATAACGATCAATTGCAGCAAATCGCGCATTTGCGCCGTGAATACACCAAAGGTGGCCTGCGCCGCGGCGACCTTCCCGCTGAACCGCTGAAACTCTTTGAACGCTGGCTGGGCCAGGCCTGCGAAGCACAGCTTGCCGATCCGACCGCGATGGTTGTCGCCACGGTGGATGAAAGCGGGCAACCTTACCAGCGTATTGTGTTGCTCAAGCATTATGATGAAAAAGGGCTGGTGTTCTACACCAACCTCGGTAGCCGTAAAGCGCACCATATCGAACAGAACCCGGCCGTCAGTCTGCTCTTTCCCTGGCACATGCTGGAACGCCAGGTCATGGTCACCGGGAAAGCGGAACGTTTGTCGACGCTGGAGGTGGTGAAATATTTTCACAGCCGCCCGCGCGACAGTCAGATCGGTGCCTGGGTCTCCAAACAGTCCAGTCGGATTTCAGCACGCGGTATCCTGGAAAGTAAGTTCCTTGAACTGAAGCAAAAATTCCAGCAGGGCGAGATCCCATTACCCAGTTTTTGGGGCGGGTATCGCGTGAGCATTGAACAAATGGAGTTCTGGCAGGGCGGTGCGAACCGTCTGCACGATCGTTTTTTGTACCAACGCGAAAATGACGCGTGGAAAATTGATCGTCTCGCTCCGTAATCCCTGAAAAATGTTGCGTTAAGCGCTGGCACTCCGTGTTCCGGCGCTTTATTCTATCTGCCCCCCATGAAGTATCCTTTCGCATCTGGCGAAAAGTCGTGTACCGGCAAAGGTGCAATCCGTTTTATACATGGAGAATTTGATGGCAAGCAGTAACTTGATTAAACAATTGCAAGAGCGGGGCCTTGTGGCTCAGGTGACGGACGAGGAAGCGTTAGCAGAGCGACTGGCGCAGGGCCCGATCGCGCTCTATTGCGGCTTCGATCCTACCGCTGACAGCTTGCATTTGGGGCATCTTGTTCCATTGTTATGCCTGAAACGCTTCCAGCAGGCTGGTCACAAACCGGTTGCACTGGTCGGCGGCGCCACCGGGTTGATTGGTGACCCAAGTTTTAAAGCCACCGAGCGTAAACTGAACACTGAAGACACCGTGCAAGAGTGGGTGGATAAGATCCGCAAACAGGTCGCGCCGTTCCTTGACTTCAATTGCGGTGACAACGCCGCTATCGCCGCGAACAACTATGACTGGTTCGGCAATATGAACGTGCTGACCTTCCTGCGTGACATCGGCAAACACTTCTCTGTTAACCAAATGATTAACAAAGAAGCTGTGAAGCAGCGTCTGAACCGCGATGATGTGGGCATTTCGTTTACCGAGTTTTCCTACAACCTCTTGCAGGGTTACGACTTTGCATGCCTGAACAAGCTGCACGGTGTGGTATTGCAGATTGGCGGTTCCGATCAGTGGGGTAACATCACCTCCGGTATCGATCTGACCCGCCGCCTGCATCAGAACCAGGTCTTTGGCTTGACGGTTCCGCTGATCACTAAAGCCGATGGCACCAAATTCGGTAAAACCGAAGGCGGCGCGGTATGGCTGGATCCGAAGAAAACCAGTCCGTACAAGTTCTACCAGTTCTGGATCAACACCGCCGATGCGGATGTCTACCGCTTCCTGAAGTTCTTCACCTTTATGGATATTGAAGAAATTAATGCGCTGGAAGAAGAAGATAAGAACAGCGGCAAAGCGCCGCGCGCGCAATACGTTCTGGCGGAGCAGGTAACCCGCCTGGTACACGGCGAAGAAGGGCTTATCGCTGCTAAACGTATCACGGAAAGTCTGTTTAACGGTACGTTGAGTGCGCTGAGTGAAGCGGATTTTGAGCAACTGGCGCAGGATGGCGTGCCAATGGTTGAGATGGAGAAAGGCGCGGATCTGATGCAAGCGCTGGTGGATTCCGAATTGCAACCGTCTCGTGGCCAGGCACGTAAAACCATCGCATCCAATGCCGTGACCATTAACGGTGAAAAACAGTCCGATCCGGAATATGTCTTCTCCGACAGCGATCGTCTGTTTGGTCGTTACACGCTGTTGCGTCGCGGTAAGAAGAATTACTGTCTGGTTTGCTGGAAGTAATTTACTACCCCTCTGAGGACGAAGGGAGTGAGAAATCACTCCCTTCTTTTATTGCTCATTCTTGCAAGGCAACAACCATGAAGAATATTCTCGCCATTCAATCGCATGTGGTCTTTGGTCATGCGGGGAACAGTGCTGCTGAATTTCCTATGCGCCGGTTAGGTGCGAATGTCTGGCCGCTGAATACGGTGCAGTTCTCTAACCATACGCAATACGGTAAATGGACCGGCAGTGTGATGCCGCCAGCGCACCTGACGGAGATAGTGCAGGGGATTGCCGCCATTGACCAGCTACAGCGCTGTGACGCCGTACTGAGCGGTTATCTGGGTTCGGCCGAGCAGGGTGAACATATTCTGGGGATCGTCCGTCAGGTGAAAGCAGCAAATCCCCGGGCGAAATATTTTTGCGATCCGGTGATGGGCCACCCGGAAAAAGGATGTATCGTCGCCCCTGGCGTAGCGGAATTCCATGTGCGCCATGCGCTACCGGCCAGCGATATTATCGCGCCGAATCTGGTTGAGCTGGAGATCCTCTGCGAACACGCCGTCAATAACGTGGAAGAGGCGGTACGGGCTGCTCGTGAATTAATTGCTCAGGGGCCGCAGATTGTGCTGGTGAAACACCTGGCGCGCGCCGGGTTAAGCGCAGATCGTTTTGAAATGCTGCTGGTCACATCAGACGAAGCCTGGCACATCAGCCGACCGCTGGTGGATTTTGGCGCACGGCAGCCGGTGGGCGTTGGTGATGTTACCAGTGGGCTGATGCTGGTGAAATTGTTGCAGGGTGCGACGATTCGCGAGGCGCTGGAGCATGTAACAGCGGCAGTCTACGAAATTATGATCACCACCAAAGCGATGCAGGAGTACGAACTTCAGGTGGTGGCGGCTCAGGATCGGATTGCACACCCCGGGCATCTGTTCAGTGCCACACAGCTATAAAAAAGGCGGGAAACCCCGCCTTTATCTCCGGGGCTGATGACGCGTTCGCCATCAGACCATTGTTAAACCCTTACGCAATCCCTTCCGCCGCCATTGCGGCAGCCACTGCCGGGCGTGCGGCAACGCGCGCCATATAGGCGTCGATGTGCGTCAGTTCAGCCATATTCAGTTTCACCGCGCGCGCCCAGCGCAACACCGTGAACAGATAAGCATCGGCAACGGTAAAGTGTGCCCCGCTGATCCATTCCTGCTGACTCAACGTGTCGTTAACATACTGCAGTTTTTTCTCCAGCAGTGCGCGGACGGTGGGTTTGTACTCTTCCGGTGTACCCGGACGGAAAAGCGGGGTGAAGCCTTTGTGCAGCTCCGTTGCGATAAAGTTGAGCCACTCCAGTGTCTTGTAACGCGGTAAGGTGCCCACGGGTGCCAGCAACTGGCTCTCTGGTGCGTTGTCTGCCACGTATTGCATGATCGCCACGCCTTCTGTGATCAGCGTGCTGTCGTCCAGCAGCAGCGCAGGGACCTGACCTTTCGGGTTGATAGCGAAAAAGTCATCGCCATTCTCAAGGCGTTTTTTCATCAAATCGACGCTGACCAGGGAGACCACTTTCCCGGCTTCGCGCAGGGTGATGTGGGAGGCAAGGGAGCAGGCGCCTGGCTTGTAAAACAGTTTCATTATTGTTTCCTTATGGCTGATTCCGGTCATAGGTTATTACGCAGTGGAATAAAAAAAAAGCCGCTAACCTGCGTTAGCGGCTTTAAATTTCGTGTTCCCCGCGAATGTTAAGCGGTGGCGGTTTCAGTCGCTTTGCTGGCGCTGTCGTCGCTCAGAGTCATGCGGTTAAGCTTCGGCGCTGTCAGGATCATCAGCACGGCAATCACAGCAGTAACGATACCGATTTGCAGGAAGACGCTGCCGTAGATGTTCAGTGACATCAGCGGATCGGTAACATTTTCCGGGATGGCCATCTGATTCGCGACATAGCCGGCAATAATGTTCGCACCTGCGGTGGTCAGGAACCAGCTACCCATGATAAAGCCCATCAGACGCTGCGGCACCAGTTGTGCCACCATCGCCAGGCCGAGGCCGGAGATCATCAGCTCACCGATGCTCTGTAGGCCATAGCTTGCAATCAGCCAGCTTACAGACACGATACCCGCGTCGGAGGCGAATTTAGCGCCCAGCGGCAGGATCAGGAACGCGCCAGAGCACAGCACCATGCCGATAGCGAATTTGTACGGCATTGGCAGGGTGTCGCCCATTTTGTTATAGAGGGCGGCCAGGATCGGACTGCCAATAATGATCCAGAATGGGTTCAGCGCCTGGTACTGCTCCGGTTCAAACGCGATGCCGAACAGGGTGTGTTCCACGTTGCGAATAGCGAAGAAGTTCAGCGAGGTCGGCATCTGGCTGTAGAGAACGAAGAAAACAATCGCCTGCAGCATCAGAATAAAGGCAACAATCATTTTGCGACGTGCTGCGCCTTTAAGTACAAAAGTCTCTTTGGCAAAAATGCAGATGATGCCCAGTGCTACGACGCCCAGCACCATGCGTGCGATGCCCTGGTTGTGCAGCAACCAGGTTGCGATCGTCACCAGCACCACGATACCCACGATAGTTGCCAGCAGGTAGCCAACACGCAGCGGTTCGAAGTCCGGTTTAGAGCCGTAGTTTTTCACCCAACGTTTGCAGACGGAGAAGTTAACGATGGTGATCAGCAGGCCAACAACGCTCAGACCAAAGGCGGTGCTCCAGCCAAACTTCGCTGCCAGCCACGGTGTCGCCAGCATCGAGAAGAAGGAACCGACGTTGATGGACATGTAATACATGGTGAATGCACCGTCCAGACGTGGGTCATCTTTTGCATAGCAGGTTGAGAGCAGGGAAGAGGGGTTGGCTTTAAACAGGCCATTACCCACGGCGATAGCCGCCATACCCATGTAAACGATACCTGCATCGTGACCGGACCAGGCAACCAGCGCATAACCCACTGCCAGTACGATTGCGCCCAGCATAATTACGCGTTTGGTACCCAGTACTTTGTCGCCCAGCCAGCCGCCGATGGCGACGAGACCGTACACCAGCGCACTGAAAGAGGAGAACAGGGTGATAGAGTCCGCTTCTGACATACCCAGTTGTTTCACCAGGTAAACGGCCATGATCCCTTGCAGGCCGTAATAACCAAAACGTTCCCATAATTCGATGGAGAAGATGAGATAGAACGCCTTCGGTTGTTTAAAAGCGTTCAAACTGACGCTTTCGGTTGGTTTGTTTGCAGTCGACACATATACCTCTTTTTTTACATCCCATATTAACGGGGGTGTTCGGCGCGCAATGACCAGAGTTCATCACGCTTATAGTTATATTGGGAGGGGAAACGGCGGGTAATGTTCACTATCCTGCGCTTTCAGGCAAGTCCTTTGACATATTCTGTTACATAGATCCATATCGTTACATTGCTCGGCTATTTTAATTGTTATTCAGAGTTAAATTTCACCATCTCAGTAAACATGGTTTTTTCCTCTGCATTCAAGCGTCGCTATCTGGGTTTAAGGTATATATTCTGCTGTTTTGCTAATAATGTAGTGTATTGGACTGCTTTATAAAATGTATCTGGTTTTATCTATGGTGAGTGGCTGTTTAAACTTTGTTCTGTGGTCGAAGTGTGTTGGCGAAGATACGCTTTTTTAACAAGGTATTAGCAATGTTACGATTATCACAGGGCGGTAGGATTTTTTTCATCTAAAAAAAGGATTGCCCTCATTAAATACGAATAAGGGGAGAATTATCTGCATTCGCGCGACGTGTTTCCGGATAATCCTCGACAAAAAAGAACTTTCAAAGATGTGAAAGTCGTCACGTCGATGATCGATGTAAAATCAGCACGTTCAGGCGCATTTTTGCCGGCAGGTGACCTGCAGCGAACCAAAATGTCGTACTTTTAATGATTATGCCGCGCTTTGTTCATGACAGCGTGCGGTTGCGCTGTCACACTTCTGTCTGGCCTTTTCTTCGGAGTTAAAAGATGAATTTTCACCCATGGCTCAATGCATTGCATATTATTGCGGCGATTGTCTGGATTGGCGGAATATTGGTGATGGCAGTGGTGGCAAGCTGGAGCGCCGCACAGAAGGATGTCACCACGGTTTCAGGCCTGCTCAGGGACGTGCGTAGCTGGAGTCGTCGCGTGACGACGCCCGCGATGTTGTTACTGTGGGTAGCCGGGATAGTAATGATTGTGGCACACGGTCAGTTGCCGCATATGTGGCTGGTATTAAAGCTGGTGCTGGTGGTTCTGCTTTCCGGCCTGCACGGTTTTCTCTCTGCCACGTTGCGCCGTATGGCGGCAGGCGAAGCAGTAAAGGGCACCGGGATGATAACAAAAGCCACCGCACTGACGATCAGTGCAGTGGCGTTGATTATTCTGCTGGCCGTGATGCGCCCGTTCTGAGAATGCTCAGTCCGTTTTGTCGCCGTATTCGCACAGATCTTCGATAATGCAGGAGCCGCAACGCGGTTTACGGGCGATGCAGGTGTATCGCCCGTGCAGGATTAGCCAGTGATGGCAATCGACCTTAAACTCTGCCGGTACAACCTTCAGCAGCTTCTCTTCTACCTGCTCCACATTTTTGCCAGGTGCAAACCCGGTGCGGTTGGCGACGCGAAAAATATGGGTATCTACGGCGATCGTCGGCCAGCCGAAGGCAGTATTCAGTACCACGTTTGCCGTTTTACGCCCGACGCCTGGTAATGCCTCCAGTGCTGCCCGATCTTCCGGAACTTCGCCACCGTGTTGTTCCAGCAAAATGCGGCAGGTCTTGATGACATTTTCTGCTTTGCTGTTAAACAGACCAATAGTCTTGATGTACTGCTTTACGCCTTCCACACCTAACTCCAGCATGGCTTTCGGGGTATTTGCAACCGGGTAGAGTAAGGCGGTGGCTTTATTCACGCTGACGTCGGTTGCCTGCGCGGAGAGCAGCACCGCGATCAGCAGTTCGAACGGAGAGTTAAAATGCAATTCCGTGGTGGGGTGCGGGTTGTTTTCCCGTAAACGGGAAAGTATTTCCAGCCGTTTTGCTTTGTTCATTATGCCTTCCCGGGCGACGCCTGCGGTTCTTCACTGGCGACGGCCATTGCCTCGCGCCGTTTTTTCATTTTTTGATCAATCAAATACTTCACTGCCAGCATCATACCCAGACCAATAAACGCGCCTGGGGGCAGCATCGCCAGTAAAAAGGGCGAATCGGTGTGGAACACTTCAATGCGCAGTACCTTTGCCCAACTGCCCAGCAACCCATCGGCACCGTCGAACAGCGTGCCGTTGCCAAGGATCTCACGCAGGGAGCCCAGCACAAACATGGCGCTGGTTGCACCCATGCCAATAGAAAAACCGTCCAGTGCTGACAGCGCCGGGCCTTTTTTGGCAGCGAAAGCTTCCGCACGCCCAACAACAATACAGTTGGTGACAATCAGCGGAATAAAGATCCCCAGAGACTGATAGAGACCAAACGCATAGGCGTTGATCAGCATCTGCACCGCACTCACGACTGAGGCGATAATCATCACATAAATGGGAATACGGATCTCATCCGGCGTCCAGCGGCGCAGGGAAGAGATAAACAGGTTGGTGAGGGTCAGCACCAGCGTGGTTGCCAGTCCCAAACCAAGGGCGTTGGTTGCAGTAGAGGTGACCGCCAGCAGGGGGCACATCCCCAACAACTGAACCAGTGCGGAGTTGTTCTTCCACAATCCCTGGACGATAACGTCTTTGACTTCGCTCATGGTTTACTCTCCACAAACCGGCAAATGGGGTAGCTGCTCAGGGAGCGTCTTTGCGTACAGGCCGGTACGTTTTACCGCGTTAACAACCGCGCGCGGGGTGATGGTGGCACCGGTAAACTGGTCGAAATCACCACCGTCCTTTTTCACCGCAAAATGGCTGTCGGCAGCGCCGTCTATTGTCTTCCCGGAAAAGTGGGTGATCCAGTCGGAAATACGCCGTTCAATTTTATCGCCAAGTCCCGGTGTTTCGTGGTGCTCGGTGACGCGAACGCCCAGAATAGTGCCATTAAAATCCGCACCAACCAGCAACTGAATAGCGCCGGAATAGCCGTCCGGCGCTGTGGCTTCAATAATCGCCCCTACCGGTTGTTCATCTTTTTTAGCGATCCAAAGATGATGCTGGCCTTTACCCAGCGCGGGGTCGCTCACCAGATAACAGCTCTGTTGCAGCGCATTATTATAGCTATCGTCAGCGATAACCTGATCAAACAGTGCTTTCTGCTGTATCGCTGCCTGCCCGGCAATGGTGGTTTTGGTCATCTGATCGATGGCAGCCGTCAGCCCCGTAGAACCGGCGGCGAACAACGCCAACGTCAGGCCATGTTTGCGCATTGTTTTTAGCATACCGGCTCCTTAGCGATGCCCGTACACGCGTGGACGCGTGTAGTAGTCAATCAACGGCACGGTAATGTTGGCCAGCAACACCGCAAACGCCACACCGTCCGGATAGCCGCCAAAACTGCGAATCAACCATACCAGCAGACCAGCCAGTGCACCAAAAATCAGGCGGCCTTTATTGGTGGTGGAGGCGGTCACCGGATCGGTAAGAATAAAGAACGCTCCCAGCATCGTTGCACCGGAGAGCAAATGAAGTTGTGGCGCGGCCAACGACGCAGGCGAAAAGATCCACCCCAGCGTGGCGCAGAGGGCCAGCGTGACGAGAAAACTGACCGGAATATGCCAGCGAATGGTTTTTTGCCACAGCAGGAACACGCCGCCTGCCAGATAACCGAGGTTCACCCACTGCCAGCCTGCGCCTGCAAGCACGCCGCTGTAAATCGGATATTGCAGGATCTGCTCAACGCTGTGACCGGCATGCAAAGACGTTTTGAAGGTATCAAGTGGTGTCGCCTGGCTTATTCCATCAATACCGATACGCAGGTTTTCCATGGTTGCACCCGTGGCGGTATGCCCGGTGAAAATCATCTGCATGGCATCGAAAAAACCGGGCGCGGTACGAGCGATGTCGTACGGCGGCAACCAACTGGTCATTTGCACCGGGAAAGAGATCAGCAGCACCACATAACCAATCATCGCCGGGTTAAACGGGTTATGTCCCAATCCACCATAGAGTTGCTTGGCGATGATCACCGCGAAAACGGTACCCAGCACCACCATCCACCAGGGGGCAAGAGACGGAATACTGATAGCAAGCAGAAGCCCGGTCAGCAGGGCGGAGTTGTCTGCCAGAATCTGACCGACGCGCTGTTTGCGTAACCGCAGTACCAGCGCTTCTGCCGCCAGCGCGCTGACGATGGCGAGGACGATTTGTACCCCTGTTCCCCAGCCGAAAAACCATAATTGCGCCGCAATGCCGGGCAGTGTCGCCAGCGTGACCAGCAGCATAATGCGTGAGGTCTGACGCTGGTTATGGGTATAGGGGGAACTTGCGATTCTGAAAACCATTTAATCCTCGTTGACAGCTTGTTGCGCACGCTTCTTCGCCTGAACCCGGGCAATGGCGGCGGCAACCGCGGCTTTGCGTGGGTCATCATTGGCTGCCTGCGGCACGGCGGCCTGCGACTGGGCTAATTTACGTGCTTTGGCACGGGCGATGGCTGCTTCCACTGCGGCTTTGCGCGGATCGACTGGCACATCAGACACCCCAGGTTCTTCTGCGATGGCCGGTTGTGGCTTATTGGTTCCACTTTGCGCCAGTTTGCGTGCCTTGGCGCGGGCGATGGCTGCTTCCACTGCGGCTTTGCGTGGATCGACAGGTGCATCAGCCACCCCAGGTTCTTCTGCGATGGCCGGTTGTGGCTCATTGGCTCCACTTTGCGCCAGTTTGCGTGCCTTGGCGCGGGCAATGGCTGCTTCCACTGCGGCTTTGCGCGGATCAACGGGGGCATCAGTCGCCGCAGGGTGCTCCTGCTCTGTGCGCTGTGCTTTTTCAGCCTGGCGTGCACGTGCCTGCGCTTTTCGCGCTTCGCGGGCGGCGATCATTGCGCTGTTATCCGGCTGTTCGCCCGGCTGAATCACGACAGGTTTTGTGGCGGCAGCCTGTTTTTCACGGACGCGCGCCAGAGCAGCATCAATTGCCTGCTGATCTTTCGCACCCGGTTGCACGGCGGCTTGTTTGTGGCGTTCGAGGCGCGCGAGTTTGTCGCGCTCCAGCCGTGCCTGGCGGGCTTCAAAGCGTGCTTTGGCTTCAGCGTTGCGTCGTTCTTCCTCTGCGATGGCGGCGATCTCCGCCTTTTCCTGACGGAAATATTGTACCAGAGGGATATTACTCGGGCAGACCCAGGCGCACGCACCGCACTCAATACAGTCGGAAAGATGATGTGCGGTGGCTTTATCGTGCTGTTGACCTTTGCTGAACCAGTAGAGTTGCTGTGGCAGCAAATCCGCCGGGCAGGCATCAGCGCAGGCGCTGCAACGGATACACCCTTTCTCTTCTTGCGACTCACCCATTTCGCTTGCGGAGGGCGCCAGCAGGCAGTTTGTTATCTTAACGACCGGCACATCAAGCCACGGCAGGGTGAAGCCCATCAGCGGCCCGCCCATAATCACCAACTGCTCGGCAGAGGGGCAGAAACCCGCGACATCGAGCAGGTGGCGAACAGGTGTACCAAGGCGCGCCCAGACGTTACCCGGACGGGTGATCGCTTCGCCGGTTAAGGTCACTACGCGTTCGGTCAGCGGTTCGCCGTCGATGATGGCGCGTTTCACCGCATACGCTGTCCCGACGTTTTGCATCAGAATGCCAATATCGGAAGAGCGACCACCGTGCGGCACCTGCTTACCGGTAAGGATTTGCGTTAACTGTTTAGCACCGCCGGACGGGTATTTGGTAGGGATCACTTTCAGCTGGATATCGTGACTGCCCGCCAGTACCGCACGCATCATCGATATGGCCTGCGGCTTATTATCTTCGATGCCAATAAGGGTCTGACGCGGCTGAAGAATGTGCGCCAGGATACGCACGCCTTCCATAATTTGTGCTGCACAATCCTGCATCAGGCGATCGTCCGCCGTGATGTAAGGTTCGCACTCAGCAGCATTAATTATCAGCGTGTCAATGTTATCGCCGCCGCCCTGGAGCTTGGCACCGGTCGGGAAGCCTGCACCACCCAGACCGGCGACACCGAACTGGTGAATACGCGTAATTAACGCGTCGCGGCTATGGGAACGGTAATCCTGCCAGCCATCGCGATCGATCCAGCGATCTTCACCATCGGCGTCAATGATCACGCTCATTTCCGGCAGTGCGGAAGGGTGCGCTGTCGAATGTGGCGCAATAGCGGTAATCACACCGGACGTCGGCGCGTGTACGGGCAGCATGCGCCCGCGACCACGGGTCAGCGGCTGACCGCGCAGAACAGTGTCGCCCACGTTTACGCATAGCTCGCCTTCAGCGCCGATATGCTGTTTCAAGGGGATGACAAAACGGTTCGCCAGCGGTATCTGGCGCAGCGGCGTTCCGTTTGATTGGGTTTTCATTTCAGGCGGATGAATACCGCCGTGAAAATCCCACAGTTTCTCTTTTCGGAAAGCGGAAAATAACTTAAGCATGTTGTTCCACGGCAATAGTGCGCACAGGAATGGTCTGCAAATCCCATTTCCAGTTACGGGTGGTCGCTTCCACCGGACGCAGTTCAATACACTGTGTCGGGCACGGATCCACACAAAGATTGCAACCGGTGCAAAGATCGCTCATCACCGTATGCATGGCGCGGGTTGCGCCAACGATGGCATCCACCGGGCAAGCCTGAATACATTTGGTGCAGCCGATGCAATTGTTTTCATCAATGATAGCCAGCATGCGCACGGGTTCCCTGGCCTCGGCATCGCCATCAATCGGTTGCGGATCGACATTCAACAGGGTGGCGATTTTGAGCATCACGGCCTCGCCGCCAGGGGCGCAGCGGTTAATTTTTTCGCCTTGTTTGCCAACGGCTTCAGCGTAAGGGCGACAGCCAGGATAGCCGCACTGCCCGCACTGGCTTTGCGGCAATAACTCATCAATTCTTTCAACGACCGGATCGTCTTCCACCGCAAATCGGCGGGAGGCGTAACCGAGAATAAGGCCGAATAACAACCCGAGCGCGCTCAGGGCTGCAACGGCTATCCAAATCGCACTCATTACAGTTTCACCAGACCACTAAAGCCCATAAAGGCCAGAGACATTAAGCCCGCAGTGATTAACGCAATCGCATTGCCGCGAAAAGGGGCGGGCACATCGGCAACGGCCAGGCGTTCGCGGATCGCCGCAAACAACACCATAACCAGAGAGAACCCTACCGCAGCAGCGAAACCATATAACGCCGATTGCATGAAATTGTGCCCAAGGTTGATATTGAGCAGGGCCACACCCAGCACCGCACAGTTGGTGGTGATCAGCGGCAGGAAGATACCCAGCAGGCGATAGAGCGCCGGGCTGGTTTTGCGCACCACCATTTCGGTGAACTGCACCACCACGGCGATAATCAGAATAAACGCCAGCGTGCGCAGATAGACTAAATCCAGCGGGATCAACACCCATGTATCGATGAGCCAGGCGCAGACGGAGGCCAGCGTCATCACGAAAGTGGTCGCCAGTCCCATGCCCATCGCGCTTTCCAGTTTTTTGGATACGCCCATAAACGGACACAAGCCAAGAAACTTCACCAGTACGAAGTTATTGACCAGTACCGTTCCGATAAATAGCAGCAGATAGTCTGTCATGATGTGGCCTGAAATAAAAAAAGCCGCCTATTATCGGTCAAACAGCACCGGGCGACAACAGGATAACTGTAAGGTTATTACGGGTTAATAAAGGTCTTCTTAACGCGCGTGGAGCGCTTGAAATAGGGCACCATTAACGCGGCGGCAAGCAGCGGAAACAGCAACTGGCGTAAGGCCAATTCGTCGGAAACCGGTGCAAAAGCAAAGGCTTTCACCGCCAGCAAGACGGAAATCAGCAACCAGACGATATAATGCTTCGGTACGCTACGGCGGCGTTTAAAAAAGGCAATCACCAGCCAGAAGGTGTAGTACCAGATACCCAGCGCGCAGGCGAACGACACAAACCACAGCAGTGTGTCGCGAAAGGGCATCGTACCGAGCATGGTGACGGTTTGCGGCGTCAATAATGCCGTTCCGTACATTAATAACGCCAGCGACGTGCTGAACAATACCACCAGCAACCAGGCCAGAGGGCCAAGCAACCAGCCGCCGATTCTTTCTGCGGAGAGTGTTGTCATATTGCATTCCTCGCTCAGGCATTATTGCGATAGGTTTATTGCGCCGGGCGAGGAGTATAAAGCATTACATGCTGATTGCCAGTGGCGTTATTGCACGTAATGCCATACGGATTTAGGAACGCATCCAATGTCAAACAGACGGCCACCGGAGACCAGCTCAGCGCGACGATGATCGGCTGCGCGGTACATATTGATGATCTCTTCGTTATCGCTCAAGGTGTAGTTAAGGTGATCAAACAATTTTTCCAGACTTTCAAGCGAACTGATTTTGCGAAATTTTAATAAATAGTCCTGGACGGTCATGTTGAGGGTTATCCATATAATCAAAGAGGCAGAAATACAGGTGTGTATAATTCGTTCGAATAATAAACATTATTAACAGGACGTAAATAGTCGCTGATTGTTCTGCCATTAAATTAAGAGTTTTCTTTCCGGATGAAACCGGGCGCCAGAACAGCGCCCGGTAGAAGAGTAACGATCTTCACCATGACTGGCAATAAACATCTGCTTGTTTATTTACTCGCCGTAAGGGATGCACTGCACGCTATTTTTTCTGTGCAACGATGCTTTGTTCCGGCGGCTGGTAATTATCAATATGGCTGGCGAAAACCAACAGTATGGTTGATACGCCGAGCACAACCCAGCCCATTAATTCAATGATCCGATTGAAGATTGCGGCCATACTTCTACTACTCCCTGATGTTAGCCCACGCATGTTACTGAGACCGCCCGTTAGCGGCAAGGCGTTGATCGGGGATTTAAGCAGATTCCAGGCCAGGAAACCAGGGCTGAACGATGTTTATTTATACGATTTGCCCGGCAATAACTGAACAGGTTGTCGCAACGAGACTGATAGTGTGAAATAGCTCATCCAACGAGGAGAGGCCGCAATATGAGTGATAATATCCGTGTCGGATTAATCGGTTATGGCTATGCCAGTAAAACCTTCCACGCGCCGCTGATTGCCGGAACAGCAGGGATGGAGCTGGCGGCCATTTCCAGCAGTGATGAAGCGAAAGTGAAAGCGGATTGGCCTGCGGTGCCGGTTGTTTCGGAACCTAAACACCTGTTTAACGATCCGCAAATCGATTTGATTGTTATCCCGACCCCCAACGATACGCACTTCCCGCTGGCGAAAGCGGCGCTGGAGGCTGGTAAACATGTTGTGGTGGATAAACCTTTCACTGTGACGTTGTCACAGGCACGTGAACTGGATGCGCTGGCGCGCAGTCTTGGTCGTGTGCTATCAGTGTTCCATAACCGTCGTTGGGACAGCGATTTCCTGACGCTGAAAGCGCTGCTTGCTGACGGAACGCTTGGTGAAGTGGCTTATTTCGAATCCCATTTCGACCGCTACCGCCCGCAGGTGCGCAATCGCTGGCGCGAACAGGGCGGTCCGGGCAGCGGGATCTGGTACGACTTAGCACCGCACCTGCTCGATCAGGCGGTTAACTTGTTTGGTCTGCCGGTTTCCATGACGGTCGATTTGGCGCAGTTACGCCCCGGAGCCCAGTCAACCGACTATTTCCATGCGGTGCTCTCGTACCCGCAGCGTCGGGTAATACTGCACGGTACCCTTCTGGCGGCGGCTGAATCTGCCCGCTATATCGTGCACGGCAGCCGCGGCAGTTATGTGAAATACGGTCTCGACCCACAGGAGGAGTGCCTGAAAAGCGGTGCGCGCCTGCCGCAGGCGGACTGGGGCTATGACATGCGGGATGGGGTGCTGACTCGCGTGGAAGGCGAAGAGCGTCAGGAAGAGAACTGGCTCACGCTGCCGGGGAATTACCCTGCTTATTATGCTGCGATCCGCGATGCGCTGAACGGTGTCGGTGAAAACCCGGTTCCGGCCAGCCAGGCTATCCGGATCATGGAGCTGATCGAACTGGGTATTGAGTCGGCGAAACACCGCGCCACGCTGAGTCTCACCTGAGGATGAACCGCTCACGCAAGGACGTGAGCGGTTTTTTATTACGCAGTAGCGACTTTATCGCGAAGCGTCTGTTTCTCGCTGTCGCTGAGAAACGCCATCTCCAGCCCGTTGATTTGCGCCTGGCGGATCTGGTCGCGGCTCAGCCCTGCAGCCGGGGCGGCCACATTATATTCGTGACCAATTTCCACGCCCTGAACCGCAGGATCGTCAGTGTTGATGCTGGCCAGAATTCCGTGCTCAAGGAATGTCTTCAGCGGATGACGCGCCAGCGACGCGACGGTGCTGGTCTGAATATTCGACGTTAAGCAGGATTCGATGCCGATTCGCTGCTCCGCAAGGAAATCCATCAGCGCGGGATCTTCAATGGCTTTTACGCCATGCCCGATGCGTACCGCGCCCAGTTCACGGATCGCCTGCCAGATGCTCTCTGGACCCGCAGCTTCGCCTGCATGAACGGTAATACGCCAGCCCGCATCGCGCGCGCGGTTAAAGTGAGGTAGAAACAGGCTCCCCGGGAAGCCCAGTTCGTCGCCGGCCAGATCCAGTGCAGTGATGCTGTCCCGATGGGCCAGCAGCGCTTCCAGTTCCTGCAAACAGGCGGCTTCGCCAAAGGTGCGGCTCATAATGCCAATTAAACGCGCCTCAACATTAAAGTCGCGACTGCCTTCGCGGATCCCGGCAATCACCGATTCCACTACGCCCGCCACTGGCAGGTTATGGGTCATGGCCATATAACCCGGCGAGAAGCGGAGTTCGACATAGTGCAGGCCGTTTTGCGCGGCATCCTGCATATTTTCATACGCAACGCGGCGGCAGGCATCCAGCGATGCCAGTACTTTTACACCCCAGTCGAGTTTGGCCAGAAAACTCACCAGATCCGGTTCATTCGAGGTGACCTGAACATGCGGGCGCAGGGTGTCGAGCGTCCCGGCGGGGAGCGTTAAATTGAACTGGCGGCCAAGATCCAGAATGGTTTGGGCACGGATGTTGCCGTCAAGGTGGCGATGAATATCGGTTAGTGGCAGGTTGGGATCTATCATGGTCGCACTCTTATTTTTGATAAAGTGCAGACCATTATAAGAAGAAAAGGCGGTGAAAAGCTATGTTGCGCAACCAGCAAAGCGCAATTGCGTCATTATTCTCTGGTCAGGTACAGCGTTCGCAGCAATGAATCCGGCCATGCAGCATATCTGTTTGGCCGTAAGCCCTGGCGTGAAAGCACAGCCTTATGGGATAAAAAAAGCCCCTCCGCAGAGGGGCTTTTCAGATTATTGCTGCGGAACCGCCGGTGTCAGCGGTGGGGTTTCATCCGGCTGTTCCTGCTGTTGCAGTGACGGCAAGCCGAACATACCGACAAACTGCTCAAGCGGCATTTTTTCCCCGTTCAGCGTGACCTGGCCATTGGCATATTGCAGGCTGGCAAGGATGGTGTTGTTCTCAAGCGTGGTGATGCGGAACATCTGCCCCATTGCGGCAAGGCCTTTCACCTGCTGGTTCGCCAGCTTCGCCGCATCTTCCTGCTGATAACCTTCCAGTTTCGCAACCTGCGTCATAAACTCGGTGGCCATATCCACCGGAATAGTCAGCTTGCTGTCGAGAGATTTCACATTCCGGTCGACTTCTTCCGCCAGCGTTTGCGGTGCTGCGGTCACGCTAGCAGGATCTTTCAGGAACAATGAAAGGTTAAACGTGGTTTCACCTTTGGCATTTTTCCAGCTCAGCGGTGCAATGGTAATGACCGGTTCGCCTTTCAGCAGCAATGGTACGGCGCTCAGGAAGGCCTCAGTGGCTTTTTGCTGATACAGTTCCGGGTTCTGCATCACATCCGGTTGCGCCATCAGGGCGCGGGTTTGCGCATTATACTGCTGGCTAAACTGATGCCATGCCTGACCATCAATCTGGCCCACTTTCAATGTCAGGTTGCCGCTGCCCAGATCCTGCCCCTGAACTTTCAGGCTATTCAGCGTGTAGTCCAGCTGGCTGTTAATGGTTTTTTTGTCCGTCGCGACGTCAGATTTTGCGTTGATATTCATCCCGTCCAGCACCGCCATTTCTTTATTCTCAATGGCGATGGCGAGCTTATCGAGGCTCAGTTTCTGGCTTCCCACGCGCTCTTCGAAGCTGGCCAGTTCGCTGGAACCGTCGGTTTTAAGGTTGTTGAACGACAACTGTACCTTCTGACCGTATTCATTGACGGCATTCACCAGGCCGCTTTCAGCGGAGCCGCTCAACGAAATGGCATTGCCGTCTTTATCGGCGGTGAGGCGGAACTCGCCACCACTGAAGGCCACGGTCTCGCCGTCTTTTTCTGAGTTAAGCGGGCGCAGGCTGATATCGCTGCGGGTATCCCCGCTGTAACCAATTCGCGTATCGGCAGTAAAAGGCGATTCGCCCTTCGCAATCTCGAACAGCGCTTTGGTCACGTCATTATTAACAAGTTCGGTATGAACAGACGCCATTGATGGCATCAGATTGAATGACTTTAGCTGCGCCAGCGGCAGTGGACCGTGATCCACAACTTCATGCAGCACAACGCTTTGACCCGGTTTCAGCCACGGGTTTTCGCTGCCGTCTACCGGCTTGATTTGCAGATTGAACTGGCTGGAGAAGAGACCGCGGCGATAATCCTGCGCCAGCAATTCGACATTGGCTTCCGGTGCGTTGCGCTTAATTTGCGCATTTGCCTCACTGACCATATCGGCCAGACGGCCTTCAAGTTGTTTCCCTGTGTACCAGGCGCCTGCGGTCCAGACGACACCCAGTGCAACGATCACTCCTGCGGCAACCAGCGTTTTTTTCATAGTGTTTATCCATAAAAAATGAAACCAGGCGGTGTAAACCGCCTGGACTGTTGAGTTAGTTACCCCAAGCTTAGCAATCCTTGCTAAAAAATACAGTAACTTAGTTTTACTTATTAAACACGCGCGCCAGTCGGCCCGTACCGCTTGCTGTCACCGCTGTTTCGTCTGCAGCAATAAACGCGGATTCGCCCGGTTTCAACACCAGACGCTCTGCGCCCTTGCTCAGCACCGCTTCGCCTTCCACACAGAAAACAATCGCCGCGCTTTGTTGCGTCAGCCTGGTTTCCGTAGGCGACAGATCGTGCAGAGAGAAAGCAAAATCCTCTACCGGGATCGGGAAATCGAGTTCAGCGCCGTTGCGGGTGGGCTGGGTCAGTAATTCTCCCGCCGGTTTCGGCGTAAATTTAACGTTGGCCACCAGTTCCGGAATATCAATGTATTTCGGCGTTAGCCCCGCACGCAGGACGTTATCCGAGTTCGCCATCACTTCCAACGCCACGCCTTTCAGGTAGGCATGTGGCGTTTCGGCAAACAGAAACATGGCTTCACCCGGATTGAGTTTTACCACGTTAAGTAGCAGCGGAGAGAAGAGGCCGCTGTCGTCAGGGTAGAACGCCGCAATGGCCTTGATGGTTTGCCACGGTTCACCCTGCTGATGTTCCAGTACGGATTTCAGTACCGCCAGCGCGCGGGATTTTTCCTCACCCTGCATATTCAGTAATGCGGCGAACAGTTCGCTCAGGCGTTCAGCCCCCGGCGCTTGCAGGAAGTGGGCGATCGCAGGATGCGCGCCGGCAACCGGCTGCAATAATGAAACGATGTCGGAAAACTCGCGAAACGCATTCATCGCCAGGAACGGCGTCAGGGCGAACACCAGCTCCGGTTTATGGTTCGGATCTTTATAATTACGCTCGGCCGCGCTCAGCGGGATGCCGGCGGCGTTCTCTTTGGCAAAGCCAGCTTCAGAGTTTTTCTTGTTCGGATGTACCTGAATGGAGAGTGGCTGATCGGCACAGAGCACTTTAAACAGAAACGGCAATTCACCAAAACGTTCGGCAACGGCAGTACCCAGCAGGCGACGTTTATCCTGGTCGATCACCTCGCGAAGCACTTGGGGTTGACCGCTGGCATCCAGTACTTTTGAGCTGCTCTTCGGGTGGGCGCCCATCCATAACTCCGCCATCGGCAGGTTGTCGGGATTCGCGATACCGTAGAGTTCCGTTAACGCAGTATGACTTCCCCAGGCATAGTTCTGCACTGAGTTAATGAGTTTTTGCATTATCAAGCCCTTTCAATTGAACACATTATTGCGTCATTAAAGCAATAAACCTTCGCGAAGTAACCTGCGGGGACAAAAAGTCGTACTAGTCTCAGTTTTTGTTAAAAAATTGTGTAGGATATGGCGACTCGCTATGCCAGAGGGCAGAGGGATATGCTGCCTGAACAATAACCAGATCGTGTCGTAAGTGAGAGAACAATGTCGAACAAACCCTTTTATTATCAGGAACCTTTCCCGCTCGGAAAGGATGACACCGAATACTATCTGCTCAGCCGCGACCATGTTTCCGTCGCCCACTTCGAAGGCCAGGAGATCCTTAAAGTCGATCCGCAGGCGCTGACGTTGCTGGCTCAGCATGCTTTCCACGATGCATCCTTCCTACTGCGCCCGGCGCACCAACAGCAGGTGGCGGATATTCTGGATGACCCGCAAGCCAGTGAGAACGACAAATATGTTGCGCTACAGTTTCTGCGCAACTCAGAGATCGCCGCGAAGGGGATTCTGCCTACCTGCCAGGATACCGGTACCGCCATCATTATGGGGAAAAAAGGGCAGCGCGTGTGGACGGGCGGCGGTGATGAAGCGGCGCTGGCACGCGGCGTCTACAACACCTATATCGAAGATAACCT
This sequence comes from Kosakonia oryzendophytica, assembly GCF_900094925.1. GTDB lineage: Bacteria > Pseudomonadota > Gammaproteobacteria > Enterobacterales > Enterobacteriaceae > Kosakonia > Kosakonia oryzendophytica. The sequence goes on from NZ_FMAY01000009.1 coordinate 22,640, forward strand.
GCGCTATTCGCAAAATGCCCCGCTCGATATGTATAAAGAAGTGAATACCGGCAGCAATCTGCCAGCGCAGATTGATCTCTACAGCGTGGATGGCGACGAGTACAAATTTCTCTGTATCGCCAAGGGTGGCGGTTCCGCCAATAAAACCTATCTGTATCAGGAAACCAAGGCGCTGATTACCCCGGCGAAACTTAAAAATTACCTGGTCGAGAAAATGCGCACCCTTGGTACTGCCGCCTGCCCGCCATACCACATCGCCTTTGTCATTGGCGGCACGTCGGCGGAAGCCACGCTTAAGACGGTAAAACTGGCCTCAACCAAATATTACGATGCGCTGCCGACAGAAGGTAACGAGCATGGTCAGGCATTCCGTGATGTGCAACTCGAACAGGAGCTGCTGCTGGAAGCGCAAAACCTTGGCCTCGGTGCACAGTTTGGCGGGAAATATTTTGCCCACGATATTCGCGTGATCCGTCTTCCGCGCCATGGCGCCTCCTGCCCGGTGGGGATGGGGGTTTCCTGCTCAGCGGATCGTAATATCAAAGGTAAAATCAACCGCGATGGCATCTGGCTGGAGAAACTGGAGCAGAATCCGGGTAAATATATCCCGCAGGCGCTGCGTCAGGCAGGTGAGGGGGAAGCAGTGAAGGTGGATCTCAATCGCCCGATGAAAGAGATCCTCGCGCAACTGACACAATACCCGGTCTCCACACGCCTGTCGCTGAGCGGCACCATCATGGTCGCGCGCGACATCGCGCATGCGAAGCTGAAAGAGCTGATGGATAACGGCCAACCGCTGCCGCAATATGTGAAAGATCACCCAATTTACTACGCTGGTCCGGCGAAAACGCCGGAAGGTTACGCGTCAGGTTCGTTGGGCCCGACCACCGCCGGGCGCATGGACTCCTACGTTGATCAGCTGCAGTCGCAAGGCGGTAGCATGATCATGCTGGCGAAAGGTAACCGCAGCCAACAGGTGACGGACGCCTGTGCAAAACATGGCGGTTTCTACCTGGGAAGCATTGGCGGCCCGGCGGCGATTCTGGCGCAGAACAGCATTAAAAGTCTGGAGTGCGTGGCGTACCCTGAGCTGGGTATGGAGGCCATCTGGAAAATCGATGTTGAAGACTTCCCGGCGTTTATCCTTGTGGATGACAAAGGCAACGACTTCTTCCAGCAGATCCAGTCCGGGCAGTGCGCGCGCTGCGTGAAGTAATATCACCGCCCTTCGGGGCGGTTTTTTAAGCACAAAGCATTAAACGACATAATAAAAAGCATCAATACTTTGACTTGTTTGCAGGTGAGCAATGTCGGCACTCAACACCACTTTGTATTCAAGGAGAAAGTAATGACAACGCATCGCAGTGAGAAAGATTCAATGGGCGCGATTGACGTCCCGGCCGATAAGCTGTGGGGAGCGCAGACCCAGCGATCGCTCGAGCATTTCCGTATTTCGACGGAAAAAATGCCGGTCTCGCTGATCCACGCGCTGGCGCTGACCAAACGTGCGGCAGCGAAGGTTAACCAGGATCTGGGGTTGCTGCCTGCCGAAAAAGCCGGCGCCATTATCGCGGCGGCGGATGAGGTGCTGGAGGGGAAGCATCCCGATGAGTTTCCGCTGGCAATCTGGCAGACCGGCTCCGGCACGCAAAGCAATATGAACATGAATGAGGTGTTGGCAAATCGCGGTAGCGAGATCCTCGGTGGTGTTCGCGGCATGGCGCGTAAAATCCATCCCAATGATGACGTCAATAAAAGCCAGAGTTCGAATGACGTGTTTCCCACTGCGATGCATGTGGCGGCAGTGATTGCGGTCCGCGAACATTTACTGCCCCAGCTTCAGGTACTGAAGCAGACACTCAGCGAAAAATCTATCGCCTTTGCTGATATCGTCAAGATTGGCCGTACACATTTGCAGGATGCCACGCCGCTAACGCTCGGCCAGGAGATCTCCGGTTGGGTGGCGATGCTGGAGCACAATCTCAAACACATTGAACTGAACCTGCCGCACCTTGGTGAGCTGGCGCTGGGCGGTACTGCCGTTGGCACCGGGCTGAATACCCATCCGGAATATGCCAGGCGCGTAGCGGAAGAGCTGGCGAATATTACCCGGCAACCGTTTATCACCGCGCCGAATAAATTCGAAGCGCTGGCGACCTGCGATGCACTGGTGCAGATGCATGGCGCGTTGAAAGGGCTGGCGGCGTCGCTCATGAAGATTGCCAACGATGTCCGCTGGCTGGCTTCCGGTCCCCGTTGCGGTATCGGGGAAATCGCCATTCCGGAAAACGAACCTGGTAGCTCGATCATGCCGGGTAAAGTCAACCCCACCCAGTGCGAAGCCATGACGATGCTCTGCGCGCAGGTGTTGGGCAATGATGTGGCGGTAAACATTGGCGGCGCATCCGGCAACTTTGAACTCAACGTTTTTCGCCCGCTGGTGATCCACAATTTCCTGCAATCTGTGCGCTTACTGGCAGATGGAATGGAAAGCTTTAATGCGCACTGTGCGGTGGGCATTGAACCGAACCGTGAGCGAATTGATCAACTGCTTAATGAGTCACTGATGTTGGTGACGGCGCTCAATACCCATATCGGTTACGACAAAGCGGCGGAAATCGCCAAGAAAGCGCACAAGGAAGGACTTACGCTGAAAGCTTCGGCGCTGGCGCTCGGCTATCTGACAGAAGCCGAGTTTGACAGTTGGGTACGCCCGGAATCGATGGTTGGCAGCATGAAACCCGCCTAATCCGCAAGATAGAGGTGCAGTCGCGGGATCATCAGCGTTAGCGGCTGTGCCTCAGGTTTATACCGGTGCTGAACATTATCGGCGTGGTAATCCAGCAGTTCGCCGATGTCTGGCACCGTTCCGCCATTTTCCTCAGAAATAAAAGCAATCAGCGGGGTCGGGCAGGCGTATTGCACCTGTTTTTGCGACCCTGAATACCAGACCCGCGCAATCGGCTGCACTTTTACCGGCCGCTTGATCTTCAACCGCGCCTGTTTCGGCAGGGCAGCAATGTCGTTGTACTCCTGCTCGACCCGAACCAGCCACTGTTCCCGCGTCCAGGCGGCGACGGCGCGTGGGGATTTCATACTTTTTTCCAGTTGTGCCAGCACCTCATCACGGGTGAGGTTCTTAATAATGTGCTTATTGGCCCAGCCAAAGCGGATGGTGGCTGGCGCGTCAATGACGGTCAGTGTCCGGTAGGCATTCAGGGTGATCAAACCCGGCAGGTGACGGTGCACCCATTCAAAACGGGCTGCGGAGGCAAGGCCTGATTCCACGGTGACAATGCGCTCAAAGGTAAGTTTCAGTGCGTTAATGGTGCTGACGCGTTTTTCCAGCATGGCGCGCGTCACTGCATTCGTCTGGTAACAAAGCACCCCCGGCAGGCGCACTGCGGCTTTACTGCTGCGGTTTTCTGACTGCTGCTGGATAAACAGATGCGTGTAATGGCGTAGCGCAAGCTCTGCTGCAGATTTACCTATATGCTGCTGTACATGAATGCACGACAGCGGGTCGTGCTCAGCACCTTTCGGGATCGCCGGCAGCGTAAACACGCGCGCGGCCATTAAACGGCATGCATTCAATTCCGTTTTCAATGCAGCCAGCTCATGCTCAAGCTGGCGAAAGGTCGTATTAAGGCGATCGATAAGGTCTAATGCAGTCATTATCTGTCCTTATTAGTTACAACATACTTTTAAGTTATAACACAGGTGCAGGATTTCGGCCACTGCGCGGTTGCTGCTTATCAGGGCAGCACAATGTGATGGTAGATGGGCCAGTTGAAGGTAAATTGCGCGCCGCCCAGTTCGCTTTGCGAACACAGCACTTCGCCGCCAAATGCCTGGGCAATGGAGTGGACAATGGCCAGCCCAAGACCGCAGCCGCCTGTGGCGCGATCGCGGCTGGGATCAAGGCGGACAAAGGGCTCAAATACACGCTGACGTTCTTCCGGCGCGATGCCCGGGCCATCGTCTTCAACGATCAGACTGGCCTGTGAACCCCGGCGTTGCAACGTGACTTTGACCGTTTGCTGGCAATAGCGCAGCGCATTATTCACCAGATTATCCAGTACCCGCTCCATCAGACGCATATCCAGCGCGCCGTAATCATCGCCGGGTGTACAAGTCAGTAATAGTTGGTGCTGCGGATTCATCGTCCGGGCATCATCCATATAGCTGTTAAACCAGGCAGGGAGATCCGGGCTGGTCAGTTTCAGTTCGGTTTGTGGGCGGTCAAGACGGGCGTAGGTCAGCAGCTCTTCGATCAGCGCCTCCAGTTGCCCGATATCGCGGTTCAGCGCGGCATGTTCGGCCTCGCTAAGGTTATCGCTCATCTCCAGCCGGTAACGCAGCCGGACCAGCGGCGTTCGCAATTCATGCGCGATACCGTCAATGAGCTGCTTCTTACTGGCGATCAACGCATTAATGTTGTCCGCCATTTGGTTAAAGGCGATGCCTAACCGCTCAAAACTTGACGCGCTGTCAAAATGGATACGTTCCTCAAGATGGCCTTCGCCAAAGCGTTGCGCGGCGGATTCAAGCCGTAGCATCTCTTGCCAGTGTGGCCGCATCCAGATAAACACCGGAAAAGCGAGGGAGATAGCGATAAAGGCCATCAGCGCCATATCCAGCAGGCGCATTTCATGCAGGAAAAACAGATACGGCACCGGCCCTACGGCCAGTACATAGTGGCTACGCGGAATACGCTGAATGAAGGTGTATTCAGAATCCAGTGCCACAATGTCGCCTTCACGCAGACGTTGAGCATGCGGTGCATCGAGTGTGAATTTGTTCATAGGCTCGATACGCAGATTAAAGGAGAGATTCAGATCCAGCTCTTTCAGGGTATTAGCCCACTGATGCGGCGGAATTTCTCGCAGCTCGCTGCGCATCAAATAGAGTGAACTCTTCATCAGATCATCAAGGGTCTGGCGACCTGCACGCTCGGCCGTAAATTTATATACCAGGCCCACCAACATCGTCATCACGATAAAGCACACGAACAGCAGAAGGTAAAACTGGACGAACAGCTTCTTCATAGTGACACCTGGTTAAATGCTTTTTTAGTTGTCCCACGCATGCGGGGCAAACAGATAGCCTTTATTGCGTACGGTTTTGATGCGGTAAGGCTCTGTGGCGCTGTCGAGCAGTTTTTTCCGCAGGCGAGAAATCGCCACATCCACGCTGCGATCAAGGCCGTCGTAAGTCACACCGCGCAAATTTTTCAACAGCGCATCGCGATCCATAATCTGCCCGGCGTGCGTGGCCAACTCCCAGAGCAAATCGAAGTCCGCAGTAGAAAGGATCACCTCTTCGCCGCTCAGCAGCACCTGACGGTTTACCGGATCAATCGATAGCGTGCCAAAACGAATAATGTTGTGTTGCTTCAGGGGAGGCGCTGCGGGCTCTGCTGGCGTACTGGTGCGTTGGCGTAAATGCAAACGCAACCGGGCCAGCAACACGGCGGGCGGTGTGGTTTTAAGGATATAATCATTGGCGCCCATTTCCAGCGAAAGGATATGGTTCATATCACTGTCGAGGGAAGTGAGCAGAACAATCGGGCCATTCCACTGCTGACGTAAATCGCGACACAACGTCATACCATCTTTACCGGGCAGCATAATATCCAGTAGCACCAGTTCAGGATTGACCCGTGCGATGACCTCTTCGGCGCGATCACCGCGAGGTTCTACAATGACATCCATATCGTGTTTGCCCAGATAAGCGGCGATCAACGCGCCCACTTCCGGGTCGTCTTCTACAAAAACGATCTTATTCATAAGCCATTGCGATTGACTAAAAACGTCAACATACACCGCCTTGCTGCAACCTGCCATTAATCTTTTCTAAACAAGACGTGTTCCGTTATGCTGTAGGTCTTTGTTGTTGAAGTAATAAAGGCCAAATTATGGGGTTGGTTATTAAAGCAGCGATCGGTGCGTTAGTGGTGTTGCTGATTGGGTTACTGGCAAAAACGAAGAATTACTACATTGCCGGGTTAATCCCGCTCTTTCCCACCTTCGCCTTGATTGCACATTATATTGTTGCAACGGAGCGCGGTATTGAGGCGCTACGTACCACTGTTATTTTTGGAATGTGGGCGATCATTCCCTATTTTATCTATCTGCTCTCGCTGTGGTATTTCACCGGCTTTATGCGGGTCTGGCCGGCGCTGGGCTGTGCGGTGCTCTGCTGGAGCCTCAGCGCCTGGCTGCTTATCTTTTGCTGGAGCCGCCTCCACTAAGTTATTTCACCAGCAGCCATGTTGCGGGAACCGCCGCGATCAGCAACAGACCAATCAGCGCCTTTTCCCGGCGCTTGAGCAACTCGGTCATTTCATGGGTGCGGCGGGCATACATAAAGACCAGTAAACCTGGCGCATACAGTACCACTGACAGTAATAAGTGCATGGGCCCGGAGGCGTACAGTAGCCATAATCCATACAGACATGCACCGATTGCAACGGCCTGATGCAGCGGACGGCTGGCGATTTTCAGCAAATAGGCGCCCACCAGGAAATAGGGCACGAGGATCATCTCAGACGCGATCGTCAGCAGCGTATTGTAATCAGACCCCGTCAGCCAGATCAGCACCAGTGAGACCTGTACGCTGATGTTGGTCAGCCACAGCGATGCGGCAGGGGCATTATTTTTATTTTGATGGGCGAAGATACGCGGGAACGCTTTATGTGTCGCTGCCAGCAACGGGACTTCCGCTGCCATAATTGTCCAGCTCAAGTAAGCGCCACACACCGACACGATCAGCCCGGCGGCGATAATCACCTCACCCCAGCTACCGATCAGTCTGACCATCAATCCGGCCATTGACGGGTTACGAATTCCCGCCAGTTCGGCTCGCGGCACCACCCCGAGCGACAGCAGTGTCACCAGCAGGTAGACACCCAGCGCCGCCAGTACCGCCAGCAGCGTGGCGCGGCCGACATCCCGTTTGTTACGCGCGCGAGCAGAAACCACCACGGCACCTTCCACACCGATAAACACCCACAGGGTGATCAGCATGGTGTTTTTAACCTGTTCCCAGACCGGCACGCCGAGCGCAACGCCGCTAAAGTCAAATTTGAATGTGTCGACATTAAACGCCACGGCCGCCAGTACCACAAACAAGCCCAACGGGACTAACTTCGCCAGCGTTGCCACCAGGTTGATACTTGCCGCAGTCTGCACACCGCGTAGCACCAGAGCATGGACAATCCACAGCAGCGCCGATGCACCCACAATAGACTGCCAGGTATTGCCATCGCCAAACAGACGTAGTTGCGGTGTATCGGTAAAGAAACTGAGCGCAGAGAAAACGATCACCAGGTAGGAAACGTTGGCTATCACCGCGCACAGCCAGTACCCCCATGCGGAACAGAAGCCAATCAGCTCACCGAAACCTGCACGAGCATAGGTAAAAATCCCACCGTCGAGGTCCGGTCGAATACGGGTCAGGATCAGCATGGCGAAAGCCAGAAGTAAAATCCCTGCGCCGGTAATGGCCCAGCCGACCAGTAAAGCCGCAGGACTGGCGACCTCCGCCATATTCTGTGGCAGGCTGAAGACGCCAGCGCCGAGCATTGAGCTTAAAACGAGAGCAGTCAAAGCGCTAAGGCCAAGTTTCTTTTCCATTGTTATCCTGTCAAAAAAGCCACTCATCCAGAATAATTATTTTGCCGGGGCGCATAAATATGGTGGATATCACTAAGGCGCGGGATTTTACGGAGAGTCGCAAAGGCATGCAATGAGGACGGCGACAATTTTGTGAAAAAGAGAGGAAAAAGATCAAAAAAAGGCGGCCGAAGCCGCCTGATTCATCCGTGCTGATTACTTGTAGAGATCCGCACTGATGGTCACGTTGTTGCCGCGCTCGGACCACTGACGCGTAATGTGATAGTACTTGGCGCCTTTTTGCGCAGCACGTTTGGCAACCTGGTACGACACTTCCGTCATGTTGCCATAGTTTCCGGTGAACTTGACACTATCAAACGGCACCATCTGTGCAGCCGTCGCCTTATTCAGCTCTTCAATTTTCGTGCCGTCAGGCAGCGTGACAGAGTAACGACCGCCGGAAGTGGATTGCGTTTCAAAGAAGCGCCCTACGCCTACGCCCGGCGTAGCATCACTGGCAACGCCCGGGATTTCCACTTTCTTCGCTTCTTCACCACCTTTTGCCAACGCAGCGCGGCCCGCGTCGGAGTCACGCGGAATCGCATCAGCGCTTTGGATGACGCGTTTTTTCGCATCCGCTTTGTAGATAAAAGCGGTGATCATCTGATTGCCACCCTGGTTGGTGTCGAACTGACGAACGATATAAAAAGAGGCGGCGCCTTTCTCTTTGGCGGCTTTCGTAATGGCATCATTCACTTCCGGCTGGGTACGGAAGAAGCCCTGTACGGTCACCGTATCGTAAGGCTCAAGTTCTATAGCTTTGTCTTTCGGTAATTCCGTTACGCCGTTAATCACACGAAATGCAGGGTTTTCAGCTTTTGCTGCATCAGCTTTGTATAAATCGGCGGTAACTCGTTGGTTGCCGCTGTTGCCTGCGTCTGAAGTATCAACAACGAAAAACGCTGCAGCGCCTTCTTTATCTGCGCGTTTAGATGCGGCGTTCACTGCATCACCGATAGAGTTAAAGCGGCCGATTATCACGACACGATCATAAGGTTTCACCGCCGCTGCTTGCTCCGGTGTTAACTCTGTCGCTGCGTTGGCTGACAAAGCAGTCGCAGAGAGGAGTGCTGACGCCAGGAGGGTGTACTTGAGCTTCATAAAAATAGTCCTTCGCCTTGCGCAAACCATAAACTGGTGTTGTTGTTGAGAAAACGTCGACGATTATTGCATTTAATCAGAGCCACTGTCTGCGTCATTTTTCACTGACTGTGCTATGGAGTGGGTTAATAACGATAACCTTAAGTGATATGTTGAAAAAACAGCCGCTTGACCAGCAAAACAGATAAAGATTATGACTTTTTTAAGTTAATGTATTGTTAAAAGACGATTCCGAACTGGAGATTAATCGTGTTTTGCCGCTTCGCTTGAGCGGAATATCGGCCTGTTATAACGAATTAAAGGCAAATAACCTTACCAGTCCCGGCTGATGGCTGGTTTTCACTGATAAAAGCACAAATTCTGTTTTCCGGCGGTGGATCACAAGCGTTATTTTCAGTAGGTTATAGAAAGTTTGTTACTGTTTTATTTTCCGGGACACACTCCGTAATGCTGTTCAACAGATGCCGGTTGTTCCGGTGACGACTGACAAACCATCATCTAAAACCGATGGAAGGGAAAACTATGCGTATTGGTGTACCTAAAGAACGGTTGGCCAATGAAACCCGCGTTGCCGCGACGCCGAAAACGGTCGAGCAATTGCTGAAATTGGGTTTCACTGTCGCGATTGAAAGCGGCGCTGGCAAACTGGCAAGTTTCGATGACGATGCGTTCACCCAGTCCGGGGCGACGATTGTCGATGGCAGCAATGTCTGGCATTCGGACGTTATCCTTAAAGTTAACGCGCCTGACGATGAAGAGATTGCGCTGCTTAACCCCGGCACAACGCTGATAAGCTTTATCTGGCCTGCGCAGAATCCGGCGCTGATGGAGAAGCTGGCCGCGCGTAACGTGACCGTGATGGCAATGGACTCCGTACCGCGTATCTCCCGTGCGCAAGCGCTGGATGCGCTCAGTTCGATGGCCAACATTGCGGGTTACCGTGCCATCGTTGAAGCCGCGCATGAGTTCGGTCGTTTCTTCACCGGTCAAATTACCGCCGCCGGTAAAGTGCCGCCTGCAAAAGTGATGGTGATTGGCGCGGGCGTGGCAGGGCTTGCCGCGATTGGCGCAGCCAACAGCCTTGGCGCGATTGTGCGTGCTTTTGATACCCGCCCGGAAGTTAAAGAGCAGGTGCAGAGTATGGGCGCTGAATTCCTCGAGCTGGATTTTGAGGAAGAAGCGGGCAGCGGCGACGGCTATGCAAAAGTGATGTCCGAAGCCTTTATTAAAGCGGAAATGGAACTCTTCGCTGCACAGGCGAAAGATGTCGATATTATCGTCACGACTGCGCTGATCCCGGGAAAACCGGCACCGAAGCTGATCACCCGTGAGATGGTGGATTCCATGAAACCGGGCAGTGTGATTGTCGATCTGGCTGCGCAAAATGGCGGTAACTGCGAATACACTGTACCGAATGAAATCAGCACCACTGCGAATGGCGTTAAAATCATTGGTTATACCGATCTGCCGGGTCGCTTGCCGACGCAGTCTTCCCAACTTTATGGCACCAACCTCGTTAACCTGCTGAAACTGCTGTGTGCGGAAAAAGACGGCAATGTGGTTGTCGACTTTGACGATGTCGTGGTGCGCGGTGTGACCGTTGTGCGTGATGGCGAAGTGACCTGGCCGGCACCGCCGATTCAGGTTTCTGCTCAACCGCAAGCTGCACCAAAAGCAGCAGTGCCAAAAGAAGAGGTCAAACCCACCTCTCCGTGGCGCAAATATGCGCTGATGGCGCTGGCGATTGTTCTGTTTGGCTGGCTGGCGGACGTTGCGCCGAAAGAGTTCCTCGGTCATTTCACCGTCTTCGCGCTTTCCTGCGTCGTCGGTTATTACGTGGTCTGGAATGTCTCCCATGCATTGCATACGCCGCTGATGTCGGTCACGAATGCTATCTCCGGCATTATTGTGGTGGGCGCGTTGTTGCAGATTGGCCATGGCGGCTGGGTCAGCTTCTTAAGCTTTATCGCGGTACTGATCGCCAGCATTAATATTTTTGGTGGTTTCACCGTCACTCAGCGCATGCTGAAAATGTTCCGGAAGAACTAAGGGGTAACACATGTCTGGAGGATTAGTTACAGCTGCATACATTGTTGCCGCGATCCTGTTTATTTTCAGTCTGGCGGGGCTTTCCAAGCATGAAACCTCCCAGCAGGGTAATAACTTTGGCGTCGCCGGTATGGCGATTGCGCTGGTGGCCACTATTTTTGGCCCGGATACCGGCAATGTCGCCTGGATCCTGGTGGCGATGGTTATCGGCGGGGCGATCGGTATTCGTCTGGCGAAGAAAGTCGAAATGACTGAAATGCCGGAGCTGGTGGCTGTGTTGCACAGCTTCGTGGGTCTGGCTGCTGTGCTGGTGGGTTTCAACAGCTATCTCGATCATGAGCCGGGTCTGGCACCGGTCATGGTGAATATTCACCTGACGGAAGTGTTCCTCGGCATCTTTATTGGTGCGGTGACGTTCACCGGCTCCATCGTTGCGTTCGGTAAGCTGCGTGGCAAGATTTCGTCCAAACCGTTAATGTTGCCGCACCGCCACAAACTGAACCTGGCGGCGCTGGTGGTCTCTTTTGTACTGTTGGTGGCTTTTGTCCGTACTGAAAGCGTTGGCGTACAGGTGTTGGCGCTGCTGCTGATGACCATTATTGCACTGGTGTTCGGCTGGCATCTGGTGGCATCTATTGGCGGTGCGGATATGCCGGTGGTTGTGTCGATGCTGAACTCCTACTCCGGTTGGGCAGCGGCGGCAGCGGGCTTTATGCTCAGCAACGACCTGTTGATCGTTACCGGTGCGCTGGTGGGTTCCTCAGGGGCGATCCTCTCCTACATTATGTGTAAGGCGATGAACCGCTCCTTTATCAGCGTGATTGCCGGTGGTTTCGGTACGGACGGTTCGTCTTCCGGCAGCGATGAGGAAGTCGGCGAGCACCGCGAAATCAGTGCGGAAGAAACGGCGGAAATGCTGAAAAACTCACACTCTGTGATAATCACCCCGGGCTATGGCATGGCAGTGGCGCAGGCGCAGTATCCGGTGGCGGAAATTACTGAAAAACTGCGTGCGCGCGGCGTGAAAGTGCGCTTCGGTATTCACCCGGTCGCCGGGCGTCTGCCGGGCCATATGAACGTACTGTTAGCGGAAGCGAAAGTGCCGTACGACATCGTACTGGAAATGGACGAGATCAACGATGACTTCGCAGAGACCGACACCGTTCTGGTGATTGGCGCGAACGATACGGTTAACCCGGCCGCACAGGACGATCCGAAAAGTCCAATCGCCGGAATGCCGGTTCTGGAAGTGTGGAAAGCGCAGAATGTCATCGTTTTCAAACGCTCAATGAACACCGGCTACGCGGGCGTGCAAAACCCGCTGTTCTTTAAAGAGAACACCCAGATGCTGTTTGGCGATGCCAAAGCCAGCGTTGATGCAATCCTTAAAGCGCTATAATTTCGCGTTGTGAAATGCGCAATACCGCTCTTCGGAGCGGTATTTTTTTGCCCGCTATCCGCTAAAAAGTAACGTCTATACTTTTATCTTTATGTTTTTTATGCGGAGGGAGAATGGCGTTTTTGTCACGCTTTGACTTTATATCGATGCTGATGCAGCCATCATTCTGGTTCGGTCTTGCCACGGTAGTTGTGGTGACCTGTCTCATTTACTGGTTGTTTAAACGCTTATTGGCTGTCTTACTTAAAGGTGCCCAAAACTGGGGGCAGAGGCAGAACGGTGTTGGAAAAATGCAGCATGTCCTGGTGGACATGATCGGTCGAACCAGCCGGTTCCTGCTTTTTATTGCGGCTCTGCTGTTCAGTTTACGTTTTGTCGAGCTTCCTGACCGCCTGTTCAGCACGCTCGGGCATGCCTGGTTCCTGGTACTGGCGATCCAGATGGCACTTTGGTTTGATCAAGGTGTTGTTTCATGGATGCGTCATCTGATGTACACCCCCGGTGCGAGCCGTAATCCAGTGACCATGGTAATTGCGGGCCTGCTGTTGCGCATGATGCTCTGGACGATCATGCTGCTGTCGATTCTGGCCAACGTCGGTGTCAATATTACCGCCCTGGTCGCCAGTCTGGGCGTGGGCGGTATCGCCATTGCGCTGGCGGTGCAAACCATCCTTAGCGATGTGTTCGCGTCACTCTCTATCGGTTTCGATAAGCCCTTCGAAATAGGCGATTTTGTGGTCTTCAATGATGTCGCCGGAACTATCGAACACATTGGGCTTAAAACCACGCGTATTCGCAGCCTGAGCGGCGAGCAGATTGTCTGTGGGAATGCCATCCTGTTGCAACAAACCTTGCATAACTACAAACGCATGCAAACGCGCCGTATCGTCTTTACATTTGGGCTGGCGTTAACGACGCCGCCAGATAAGCTGCGTAAGGTCGGAGAGTTGATCCGCACCATCATCACCGAGGTGGGGGAAACACGTTTTGACCGGGCGCATTTCCAGGGTTTCGGCTCCGACAGGCTCAACGTTGAAGTGGTGCATGTTGTCAGTACCGCTGATTACAACAAATACATGGATATTCAGCAGGAGATCAATATACGCATTATGGAGAAGCTGGCGGAGCAGGGAATAGAGCTGGCGTTGCCGAATGTTCAGCTCAGGGGCGGGCTGGCCGTCGAAGGTGAATGGGCTCCGGCAAACACAAGGGCATAAAAAGAAACCCGCTTTCGCGGGTTTCTGGCTTCATGCGTTAGTCATCTTCATCGTCATCAAGTTCTACCGGCGATTGATATTCATCCGGCTTGATCACCAGTAAGTCGCAGCGCAGATGATCGATAACCTGCTCAGCGGTATTCCCCAGAAAAGCTGCAGAAATCCCGGTGCGCCCGACGGTACCGAGTACCACAATACCGGCTTGCAGGTGTTCGGCCAGATCCGGGATCACCTCTTCCGGTAAGCCTTTCTCAACGTGTGTCAGTTTTTCATCGATGCCAAATTTCTGCCGCAACGCTTTCATCGCCAGCAGGTGTTGACCGCGGATCGCGTCGTTATAGACGCTGGGATCGAATTCCGGTAATTCGATAGCAATATTGATTGGCGTAACCGGATAGGCACCCACCAGATGCACCTCGGTATGGTTAACCTGTTCGGCCAGTTGCAGCGTCTCTTTAACCAGTTTTTCATTAAGTGAGTTGTGGTAAAGCTCTTCGCTGGCCAGATTGACGGCGACAACGGCTTTACCGCCTTCCGGCCATGGCTGATCTTTAACCATCCACACCGGGCAAGGGCATTTACGCAGCAGATGCCAGTCGGTCGGGGTGAAAATCACCGACTCCAGTTTGTCGTGCTGGTGGGTCATTTTCAGCAACAGATCGTGACCGCCTGCCAGCACTTCCTGAATGATGGCTTCGAAAGGACGGTTATGCCAGACCACTTTAATCTCAATCGGCACACCAGCATCAATGTAATATTTCGCCTGCTCGCGGATCCAGGCGGTACGCTGGCTGATCACGCCCTGGCGCATTGCTGTACGCTCATCAGGGGACAGAAGGGTGGTCATCTCGTAAGAGAAGTCATAGATGGGCAAAAATGCTTTGATTCTGCCACCAATCCGTTGATGCAAATACACAGCACGTCGTAATGCTGGCTGATCGTCCTGATTAGGATCGATGGCGACCAACATATTCTGATATTTAGCCATACAGGGTCTCCTTACATCTGTCACCACAGTCTGTAAATAAAAGATAACCCATTAGCGCTGAATGAAACAGGGAAAACCTTCAGCCAGATCAATAAATCAGAAAAATTTAATGCGCTGGCGAAGGTCTAAAAGAGAGGGGGTAAAACTCAGGCAACGTTACGGGAATGACCGGCCAGTTGAGCCAGTATATCGCTGTTTTCGATCGTAATATATTTGCCTTTTACCGCGAGCATGCCGCTCTTCTGGAAGCGGCCCAGCAGACGACTGATGGTCTCAACGGTCAGACCCAGATAGTTACCAATGTCACCGCGGGTCATGGTCAAACGAAACTCGCGCGGCGAGAAACCACGCTGAGCGAAACGGCGGGACAGGTTATAAATAAACGCTGCCAGACGCTCTTCCGCATTCTTTTTCGACAACAACAGGATCATATCCTGGTCGCCTTTGATTTCGCCGCTCATCAGACGCATCATCTGCTGACGCAGGTTGGGCATCTTGCCGGACAGATCGTCGAGCGTTTCAAAGGGGATTTCGCAAACCATGGATGTTTCCAGTGCTTGCGCGAAGCTGGGGTGATGGCCAGTGCCAATCGCATCAAAACCGACCAGATCGCCCGCCAGATGGAAACCGGTGATCTGTTCGTCACCCTGCTCGGTAATGGTATAGCTTTTAATCGTACCGGAGCGGATAGCGTACAGTGATTTCAGCTCATCCCCTGCTTTAAACAGCGTCTGACCTTTCTGGATGGGCTTCTTGCGCTCAATGATGTTATCGAGCTGATCCAGCTCGTGTTCATTGAGGGTAAACGGGATGCAAAGCTGGCTAATGCTGCAATCCTGACAATGTATTGCACATCCGCCAGACTGTATGCGTCGTATAATTCGCTTTTCCGGGATCATAGGTCTGCTCAACGCCGTAATTGATATTAGTCAATTTTAACATCTTTTTATTGAGCACGTAAGCCTGGCAAAACGTCAATTCACGATTATTGAAACGGGGGAGAGAAATGAGAAGAGATGACCGGATATCATCTCCTTGATATTTCATCACTTCGCCAAGGTTTTTACCACAACATTCGGGGAAAAGGGCACTAAATATGCGTCTTTTCTTACAATAGCAGATAGCCTTCATGCCGGAGCAACCACTCTTTGCGCTGCACACCGCCCGCATAACCGGTCAACGTGCCGTTCCGACCAATCACACGGTGGCAGGGTACTACGATGCTGACCGGGTTTGCGCCATTCGCCGCGCCTACCGCACGCGCCGCACCTGCGCGCCCCAGCGTTTCCGCCAGTTGGCTGTAATGTATCACCTGACCGCAGGGGATTGTACGCAACGCCTGCCAGACGTCACGCTGAAAAGGCGTACCGGCCGTTGCGGTGGGGAGCGTGTCGATGATCGACAGATCGCCGTCGAAATAATCCTGCAGTTTCCGGCTTAACCCGCCCGGATTATTGGCTGCGATACGCTGATAGCCATCGCGTCGATAATGAATATTCAACAACTCCACCATGCGATCGCTGTGTTCTTCCCACTCGACAGCACGTAAATGAAAGGCTTCATCGCAGATTACCCACAGTGGGCCCAGCGGAGTGGCGATTTTATCTTCGAGTAGTGTGAGCATCAGGCATCCTTGAACTATGGCAAACGGGCGTCAATCTACCATGCCCGGCTCGGGCTAACCATACCCCGAAAGGGCGTCTATTTATAGATGGCTAATATTAAGCGTGGATAATAACAAATCGATTTGCATTGAATTATAGATGATATATTTTATTATTCCTGAAATAATAAAAAAATAGAGCCTGCCGACATCCGTCAGGCTCTACAGTACACACAGTAGCGCTTCCTTTCGTTATTTTATGCAAGTTCATCCCTGCATCTTAAATATAGTTATAGCTACCCTTCATTATCTTTCCACTATTAATTGGTGATTAATTTCACGTTAATTTAACTAAAATCGATATAACCCCAACACGCGATATAAGTTAAGGAACGCTAATAACATTACAGTTATTAATGTCTTTGGCGCTGCCGCAAACAGCGTCTATTTATAAGCACGGGCCCATGCGCCATAAATCCTCTCCGGGCATTGTGAGCGTACGCCACGCTCGTTATAGTACCTGTTCTGAAGCCATCGGAGGACCGCTCATGAACCCTGACGACAAATCGCTGTTTCTTGACGCCATGGAGGATGTCCAGCCCCTGAAGCGCTGCGCCGATATTCACTGGCAGCCGAGCCGCAATGCACGTGCGCCGCAGCGTGTCGATATGCTGCAACTGGACAACTTTTTAACCACTGGGTTCCTCGACATCATTCCCCTGTCAACGCCGCTGGAATTCAGGCGTGAAGGCCTGCAAACCGGCGTGGTGGATAAGCTGCGTTTGGGTAAATATAGCCAGCAGGCGAGCCTCAACCTGCTGCGCCAGCCCGTTGAGCAGTGCCGCCAGATGCTGTTTCGCTTTATGCATCAGGCGCGGCAAGATGGCTTGCGTAATGTGTTGATTATCCATGGGAAAGGTCGTGAAAATAATTCGCACCCGAATATTGTGCGCAGCTACGTTGCGCGCTGGCTGACGGAGTTTGACGACGTGCAGGCATTCTGTACGGCGTTGCCGCACCATGGCGGCAGTGGCGCGTGTTATGTGGCGTTACGTAAGTCTGAACAGGCAAAACGCGATACCTGGGAGCGTCACGCTAAACGGGGTCGTTGATGCCACAGCCAGACCGGGCCTTCAGCCGGTTGTGCCGGACGGGAGTGCAGGGAGCGCTTCATCGTCTGGCCTGGCGCTAACCGGCGTACGCGTTACGGTGTGGCTTTTCTTATCCAGCGTATTTTGCAGCGCATCAATGGCCTGATATTTTATGACAGAAAAGCTCGTAAAATAAATTAACTTGTGCTACTTCCCGCCTGAAAAATCCGCACACTGACTACAGATTTTTGATAATGCGGATCTTGCCTGAAGACAATATCCAGGCTACGCGCGGATGCCATAATAATATTTCTCATTTTCTTCGCAGGGTTGATACGACATATTCTGATGCTGTTACTGTAATAATATCCATGAGGTGAGCGTGGGCTGTTTTTAAATAAACGAGACTGTAGGATGACAATATTGGATCCTGTTATGCACTGCTTACGGCCTGCCCGATGATCCGCCTTCATCATCGTTTCTGCAGGAAGGCAAATGGCCTTATCCCGCCAGATATGGGCTGATAAGGTACAGGTGTCCGACTGCCGTTGGACATCACCTGCCTTCCCACGAAACAGGACACGTTAAATTCCTTGCGACTTCAGTCACTTCACGCTGCGCTGTTACATGTGACTTGACCCCGTCATTCCTTCCATAATACTGTATGTAAACACAGTATTATGAGGTGGGTAATCATGACCATCCTTTATGCCTATAAACAAGAAAAGCGTATTGACGTCCCTTTATTTTTAGAACGCGTTCCGTGCGGTTTCCCCAGCCCGGCGCAAGACTATGTTGAACAGAGCCTGGATCTGAACAAACTGGTCGTTAAACATCCCAGTGCTACTTACTTTGTTCGCGTCAGTGGTGATTCGATGATTGGTGCAGGGATCAGCGATGGTGATTTGTTGGTTGTCGATCGATCGTTGACTCCCGTGCATGGCGACATCGTTGTGGCAGCCGTCGCGGGTGAATTTACGGTAAAAGAGTTACGGACCCGGCCATCGCTCCAGCTCATGCCGCATAACGCCAATTATGCCCCTATCACTTTCCAGTCTGAGGAAGAGCTGCAACTCTTCGGCGTGGTCACCTTTACTTTAAAAGCAAACAGACCCGTTCGCGGTTGTTGATGCACGCCCGCTCCCGGCTGGCGATAACTCGCCCATAAATAGTCGCCGCCTGTGTTTTACTCAACGCGGCGTCCGGGTGCATTTTTGCTGCCCGCGCCGCGCCAGAAAAGATCATGGCGTATCCCCCTGGCGTGCGCCTGTTTTCCGTTCGGAAAAATAGTGCGCGGGCGTACTGCCCATCGTTTTCCTGAACATGGTAATGAACGCATTAACGGACTCATACCCCAGTTTAGCCGCCACGTTTTGTACCGTTACGCCGCTGGCTAACTCCTGAAGCGCAATGATCAAATGAAGTTGCTGGCGCCATCGTCCAAAGGTCAGCCCCGTCTCGCGCAGCATCAATCGCGCCAGAGAGCGTTCACTGAGCGCCAGCCGTTTCGCCCATTCTTTAAACGTACTGCGATCCGCCGGGTGACTGACCAGTGCATCGGCCATGGTGCGTATTTTAGGATTCCCGGAGACAGGCAAACTCAATTTCTGCTGTGGCATCGTGGCCAATTCGTCGAGCGTCACCCGGGTGAGCCGTGCAGCATGGCTCTCTGGTGGGTAATCCACTCGCTCGTGAGTTAAACGGTCAACTAACGCGTTAATCAGCGGAGAAATGGCCAGTGTGCAACATTTTTCCGGGAGTGCTGCGGCGCCGGGTTCAATGAATAAATAATTGAGATGCGCGTTCCAGGTCGCCTTAGCGCTATGAGGGATGCCGCCGGGGATCCAAACGGCGCAGTGAGGTGGCACTATCCATATATCGTTTTCCGCGCGACAGATAACGGCACCATACAGCGCAATGATCAACTGCCCCTTGCGGTGGGTATGAACCGGCACTTCTGCTTCGTAATCAACGAAGTCAAGATGGCGCGCAACCGCCGGGCACGAGGTGGAGTCAGGATCAAACAACGTCGTCGCGAATGTGGATGTCATGTGATTGGCAACATTTAGGTATTTTTTGACAGAATAGAGTATTTAATGGCGGACGCAAGCCGGTAATAATCCCCGGCATGAACAAAATCAATGTTATTCACTCTCGTTCTTTGCGGGCTACCGGCGACGCGTTTCGTCGGGTGGGCCAGGCACTGACCTCATCCGTTCTGCTGAACGATGCAAATGCCTTGCTGTACTCCATCAAGAGCTTTGCCGCAGCGATGCTGGCCTATTACATCGCCTTATCGATAGGCCTTGAAAAGCCATCCTGGGCAATCATTACCGTCTATATCGTTTCGCAAACCTCGGTTGGCGCTTCACTGAGCAGAAGCCTTTATCGTCTGGCCGGAACGATAATCGGCGCCGGGGCCACCGTTTTACTGGTGCCCACTTTTGTGACGATGCCGATCTTTTGCAGTGTGATGCTGAGCGGCTGGATCACTTTCTGCCTTTACTTGTCGCTGCTGGAACGCACCCCCCGTGCTTATGCCTTTGTTTTAGCAGGTTACACCGCGAGTCTGATTGGTTTTCCTGCTGTCCTGGAGCCCGGCGCAATATTTGATACTGCCATCACCCGTGTGCAGGAGATCGTTATTGGTATCTTCTGTGCCGCGCTTATTCACCGGTATGTGTTACCAAAACGGCTGTCCGGGCTGTTCAACAGCACGCTATCGGAGACGCTTCGCTCAGCACGGCAGATACTTGCCGGCGCACTGGCCGGTCAATCCGATGAGAATGCAGGGAGCCTGCGCCTGGCACTGGCCTTGCAGTCCTTGCAAGGCATAAGCCACCACATTCCCTATGATTTTGCCCTCGCTGTTCCGGTCCGGCAGGCCAGAAAAGCCATTCATGACAGGTTAGCGCGGTTGTTAATTGTGAGTTGTGAATTACGCGATCGCTTACAGATGACAAAGGCGCTGCCCACCGACGTGCAGATCCTGTTAAGCGATGTTCAACACTGGCTTCGCTGTGACGATGAGGGGGAGCGAAAAATCATGGCTGGCGAGCTAAAACAACGAAGTGAGCAGTTAGCCGAACGGCATGGGACCTGTGCCGTGACGCGTGAAGCGGTGTTGCAGGTGAGCGTTGTCCGTTATCTTACGGAAGCTGTGACTCTTCTGCAGCAATGTGATCGCCTTTCTGATGCCATCCATCATGCGAAACCCATGTCGGTGCAGACGGAAGGTAAAGGAGCAACAGGGTATGTTTTTCATCGTGATAGCTTTACTGCGGCACGCGCTGCGCTGGGCGCTTTTGCCATCATTCTGAGCGGTTGTCTGGTCTGGATTTACTCGGCCTGGCCTGACGGCGGCACAGCCGTTTCTATCCTTGGGGTCTGCTGCACACTGTTTGGCAGCTTCGACACGCCGGCCCCGCATATTGTGAAATACATTATAGGTTCCGTCTGGGGCGTGGCCATCAGCCTGCTCTACAGCTTTGTTTTTCTTCCACAAGTTAGCGATTTCCCTGTACTGGTTGCAGTACTGGCACCGGCATATTTGCTGGCCGGATCGCTCCAGGCGCGGCCACCCACCACCTTTATGGCCATGGGGATCACCCTGACTTTGCCTGTCCTCTGCGAGTTAGGTCCCCGTTACAGCGGCGACTTCGCGGTCGCTGTCAATACCGCCATCGCGCTGTTTTCCGCAACCGGCTTTGCTGTGGTCAGTATGCGTTTACTGCAAACGGTGCAGGCAGACGCGGCCATCAATCGCCTGCTGGATATTTGTCGGCGCGATATCCGGCGCAGTGTGAAAGGCGTATTTACACCAGACGAAGCACACTGGACCAATTTGATGATAGACCGGACTGCGTTATTACTGCCACGTTTGTCACGCAGCCAGCAATCAGCAGAAGAGGTGCTTAATCACCTGTTGCACGCTCTGCGTATTGGCCTCTCTGTCATGCACTTACGCCGCTGCGCTCTACCGGCGGGGAGTGAAATGGCCAGGGAGATTAACGAGGTACTTCATTTGCTTACCCGGACAACAGACTACTGCGCTTTGCGCCTGCGTATCGTTTCACTGATTGATATCTCTTTGTCTACACCCCATGAGCAATCGCGCCAGAGTGTTGACAGGCTGGTTGATCTGCATTGCGCATTGGGAGAGCAGGAGAGGGGGCAAGCCCATGATTAATGACATTAACATCGGGGGTGTCTACTTCCCGGGGCTGCTGGTCATCGCGCTTGTGACCCTGGTCTGCATTCTGTTATTCGTGCCTCTTTTCTCTTTCAGCTGGCTCTACCGCTGTTTACCTTGTCGCCCGCTGATGGGGCTATCTGTCTGTATCGTTACTTTTTTTCTGCTCTTGCAGGGCCTGAATGCGTTGGGGTTATTAGCATGAAATCTTTTCTATCTCTATTGAGTCGTTATGCGCTGACATTAAGTGCAGTCGTGGTGGCAACTCTTCTGGCTTTTATGCTGTGGAAACATTATGCGCAGACACCCTGGACCCGCGATGGCCGGGTTCGTGCTGATGTGGTGCAAATTGCGCCAGATGTTTCCGGGCCGGTCATCAATGTGGCAGTCAGCGATAACCAATGGGTTAACCGAGGTGATGTGCTCTATTCAATCGATCCACACTGGCTGAAGCTGGCGGTGGCGGGTGCACAGGCTGATGTTGATGCGAAACGTCATGAGATGGTCATGCGTCAGGATGCGGCAACAAGACGTACCCGGATCAAAGGCGTGATTTCCGGCGAGGATTTACAGCAAACAGACAGCGCAGCAAACATCGCAACGGCAAATTATCATGGCGCGCTGGCTGCGCTGGAGCTGGCGCAACTTAATTTATCCCATGCCATCGTGCGGGCGCCGGTAGCAGGTTATATCACCCATCTCAGACTCCGACCGGGGGACTATGCCACCGCCGGGGTGACAAAAGTCGCCATCGTCGATGCCCATAGTTTCTGGGTGGTGGGGTATTTTGAAGAGACAAAACTGCGTCATATCCGTGTGGGAAATAGCGCCCACATTGCGCTGATGGGATTTGAGCCCGTACTGACGGGGCATGTTGAGAGTATCGGGCATGGGATCGGTGACAATAATGACGAGACGGGCGGGCTTGGTTTACCCGAGGTTGAACCGACATTTAATTGGGTGCGACTTGCGCAACGCATCCCGGTACGTATTCACATTGATACCTTACCTGCGGGGGTTGAGCTGGTAGCAGGATTATCGGCGACGGTGTCCGTCACGCCATAAGAGTAAATTCCACCCTTGCTGAAAATATATCGAAAGCGTGACCTGAATTAACGCTGATCACTCACGTACTCCTCAGCACGATATTGAGATTAACGCTATGAAAAACAAAAAAGAGTTTATAAATAGCTTGCTTATGTGGATAAATGATAATATTGAGTCACCCATGAAAATTGATACTGTTGCCATCAAGTCAGGGTATTCAAAATGGCACTTACAGAGACTATTTTTTGCCGAAACGGGCCAAAAGTTGGGTCAGTACATTAGAGATCGGAAACTTCAATTGATTGCTGATGAACTTATCACATCCAATGAACCTTTAATAAATCTCGCGATGAAATTCGGTTTCGATTCCCAGCAATCACTGACCAGAGCTTTTCACAAAAAATATCAACTGCCCCCGCGAAAATACCGGAAAACGTTTTGCCCTCAGAACGCGCAGCAGACTTCAGGGGGCACACCATAACACTTCTCTTCTTTGTCCCGTGCATACTGGCATGCAGATACGCCTTCAGGTGTGTATTGTCATTCGGCTATTTGTTTATCTGCATATTATTACCACGATAAGCATTAATAAATATGCAGACTTGCTCACGGTAGGAATGTAAGTTTCACTATGTGATATATGAAATAATTGTGCGGATCGAATTTTTTCATATTTACATTAAGGAATGCCTGATGATTGACGATAAGTAACATGATAGCTGTCCCTATGTTGCCAAAAATAAAAGCAGGTATCTGTGGTTAGCTATGCATTGAAAATGAAACTGATTTTCGAAAATAAAGAAATGTTACTGAGGATACCTTTATGGCACAGCTTTTACCCTCTATAAAAAACCTACCTGTTGCTGCCAAGTTGTTTGGCGGGTTCGCAATATTAATCATTATCATCGTGTTATCTTCGCTTATCAGTATTCAACAGTCGGACACGATCCGCGATCATGCATTAAAGGGAAAATTAATCAGCGAAATCAGTGATGATCTCAACACGGCACGACGTAATCGCCTGACATACCAAATAAACCACGATGAAAGTGCACTTCAGGCCAATAGAGTCGCCATTGAAAAAATGGATCAAAAAGCGGAGAGCGGCCTGACCTTTACCTGGGACAGTGATGCGCGGGTGTTGTTTGATGAGTTGCGCAGCGCTATTCCTGTTTATGCCAGCACGCGTGATGGTTTCATTAAACTCGAAAAAGTGACTGTCGAGAAATCCCTGGCGTTGACATCACCGGAGTTGAAAAACCTGCTTGATACATTCAGTTCCCGCTTTGTGCAGCAAGAGAGCATCTCAAAAGATGAATTCGCATTGCTCAATCGCCTTAATGCACTCTGGGTAGCGGTGTATGAAATCCAGTCGTCCGGTGGTAAGCGAGGGTACGATGCCTTTGCGACCGTACTGGGTGATGCGCTTAAGTCGCTCCGTTCAGAAAAACTTAACCTGGCAGCCGAAGACAAAGCGATGGCGCAGTCATTTCTTGACAGAATGCAGGCGAACGTAGACGCCTATACGAATGCACAGAAAGCGTCACAGAAAGCCGCAACAGAACTGACTGGCGTGGCGGAAAGAATCAATACCGTTACGGCAAATCTGGTGACAGGCCAGACGCAAAAAAACATCGCTATTATTGAACGCGTCATGATGATCATGGGGCTGGTTGCTGTCTGCGCAGTGCTGACGGGATTACTGGTTGCCTGGCTGCTGACACGGCAGATGACCCGCCAGATAAAACATAATCTGACTCTGGCAGAACGTATTGCTGAAGGCGATCTGACCGCCGTTATTGAGCCTCAGTCAAAAGATGAACTGGGTCGCCTGACGGTCGCAATGGGCGTGATGAACGATAAACTTCGTGAAATGATTAGCCAGATCAAAGAGTCGGTCATCCATGTGGCAAATGCGTCATCGGACATTTCCGCTGGCAACACTGACCTGGCGTCCCGCACTGAAGAGCAGTCTGCTGCCGTTGTGGAAACCGCTGCCAGCATGGAACAGCTGACCTCAACCGTTAAACGTAATGCGGATAACGCGCGTGAAGCCAGCCAGCTCGCGGTAGTGGCTGCTGAGCATGCCCGTTCCGGTGGGAAAATTGTTTGGGACGTCGTCAGCACCATGGAGACCATTACCGAAAGCTCAAACAAAATTACCGAAATCATCAGCGTAATCAATGGCATCTCTTTCCAGACCAATATTCTGGCGCTTAACGCTGCGGTTGAGGCTGCGCGAGCGGGTGAACAGGGGCGGGGGTTTGCCGTGGTAGCCGGAGAAGTCAGAGGTCTGGCTCAACGTAGCGCAAATGCTGCCAAGGAGATTGAAGGACTGATAAAAGAATCGGTACAACGTGTGTTAACCGGTTCAGAAATGGCTAACAAGGCCGGTAGCACCATGGAACAGATTGTCAGTTCTGTCACGAATGTGAGCGGCATCATGAATGAAATATCTTCGGCGTCGGAAGAGCAGAGCAGGGGTATCGATCAGATAGGTAAAGCCGTTACCGAGCTGGATTCAACCACCCAGCAGAATGCGGCACTGGTTCAGGAGTCATCGGCAGCGGCATCATCTCTTGAACAACAGGCCGAGCAGCTTGCGCAGCTCGTTTCCGTATTCAGGCTCGGTTCAGAGAGCGACAAACAGAAACATCACTCAGCAGCGTATAAAAACAGAGGTCATCTGCGACCCGTCGCATCGACAGGCAATGGGGCTGACTGGGAATCGTTCTGACAATCATCTTGTCCTGAAAGTGCTCTCCTGTTGAGGGAGAGCACAGCTTCTGGCACAACGGAATACGGCTTCTCGCCGTTGCGTCACCCGTCATCAGAGCGCTGGTGTTTAAAGGGATAAGGCCATTTACCGCTGTCTGGAAACCCGAACCTGTTACAACGACGCGAAATATTTACTGGCGCTATTTCTTCTTATTCAGCATCGATTTTAAATCGGCAAAGGGATTATAGGTCGCTGTCCCCACCTCTTTTTGCGCATCTTCCCCCGCCACAACGGTGGTACCGTACTGTTCGGCTTCAGTGTACTTCGCATGTTCGTGGTCATGGCAATACAGGCACAACAACTCCCAGTTACTGCCATCTTCCGGATTATTGGTATGGTCGTGATCGATATGGTGAACCGTTAATTCACGTAGATTTGAATAAACAAACTCCCGTGAGCAGCGCCCGCAGACCCATGGGTAGATTTTGAGTGCTTTTTCGCGGTAACCGCTTTCCAGCCGTGAATAGTTTTTGGGGATCAAAGCCATTGCTAATACCACCTGAGATAAAGAGCCATAGTGACAATATATCCCATCCAGGGGGCAGGGAGAGACAGTTTATCGTCGTACGCGTGATCCGGGCCCGAAATCCTGCTCCATTCAGTAACCGCATTCGGGTAGGCGAATATCTGTGTTGATCATGAAGATATCGGGCAGATCTATACCGGTTAATGCACCGCCATTATTCTCTCTGATGCGTGTTACCACCGAAACAGCAAAGACTCGTCATAACTACAAACAATAAATGGACGTTAATTCACCCGTTTTTCATCGCATCAGTGGGACATCGTTATCATTAGAATGAGGGAGCTTACTAACTGAAGGAGTAGAAAATGGCTATTCAAGGAATTGGAAGTACTGCCTCGCTATGGAACACCGTTAGCAGGAAAACAGAGCAGCAACAGGATTTCAAAAGTCTGATGACAAAAGCGACCGAAACCGTGAATGCTTCATCGGCAGACAAGGCGCAAGTGTCTATCAGCAGCAATGCCGCGACGCAATCGAGAACGGCAGTACAGGAAGATATTTTACGCTATGCACGGGCCGATGCTCAGGATGCGGAGAGACTTGCGCATGATATGGCGTATAGCCGCAGCGATATCTGCTATGACCTGAGTGAGTCGATCAAGACCAACAGGATGGAAGATATCAAACTCGCCTCAACGGGCGAAAAAGTGGGCGATGAGTACAAGCGTCAGTTTTACCAGAACGCTTTGCACATCGATGCACAGCGGATGCAGATCTACAATACTGAGAAGGCAAAAGGCACCGACCCGGTCATTATCCTGAGCAAAATGATTGATTTTACGAACTCGCAATCAAAGGACTACCTTGCCGCGACGGGATGGTTGGCATAATTTAAGACAGTGCCCCAAAGCCAGTCAGCTCGACTGGCTTTTTGTTATCACAGCCATTAATTAAATGCGTTAGCACCCGCGTCTGACTCTGGCCTCTCCAGGTGGCGTTGCCGTTAAGCGATGTTGGCAGCCGCTAAATTTCCTCACATTTCAATATGATCGCTCCGCTATCTTTTGATGTGCTTGATTTGTTCATACCACAGGATAATACTGTTTATATATACAGTGTTATTGTGAGTTAAACAGAGATATGTTCGCGCTTGTTGATGTAAACAACTTCTATGCCTCCTGCGAAACGGTTTTTCGGCCCGATCTTCGGGGAAAGCCCGTTGTTGTTGTGTCAAACAATGATGGATGCATCATTTCGCGCTCGGTAGAGGCAAAGGCGCTGGGCATCAACATGACGGCACCTTACTTTAAAATTAAAGACGAATTACATCGCAACCAGGTGACTGTTTTTAGTTCGAATTACGCACTGTATGGTGACCTCAGCAACCGCGTGATGATGACATTAGAAGAAATGGTGCCCGCGGTTGAACTTTATTCCATTGATGAAGCGTTTGTTGATGTGTCCGGTATCGCGAACTGTATGCCGCTTGAGACGTTTGGCCGCCAAATCCGTGAACGGGTATTAAAAAATACAGGGCTGACGGTGGGTGTCGGTATTGCACCCACAAAAACGCTCGCCAAGCTGGCCAACTTTGCGGCCAAAAATTGGCAACAGACAGGTGGTGTTGTCGATCTCTCATCCCGGAATCGGCAGCGTAAATTACTCGCGCTGGTGCCGGTGCATGAAGTCTGGGGAGTAGGGCGGCGTATCAGCAAAAAACTGGGATTGATGGGCATCGAAAATGCGCTGCAACTTGCCGACAGCTCGACATGGGTTATGCGTAAACACTTCAACGTGGTGCTGGAGCGCACCGTCCGTGAACTTCGTGGTGAATCCTGCCTGGCATTTGATGAATTCGCCCCCTCCAAACAGCAGATCATCTGTAGTCGTTCCTTTGGCCAGCGCATTACCGCGTACCGTGATATGCATCAGGCGGTGTGTGCTTATGCTGAACGCGCGGCCGAAAAGCTGAGAGCAGAAAGGCAGTTCTGCTGTGCAGTCAGTGTGTTTATGCGCACCAGTCCGCATGCTCAAAATGAAACGTTCTACGCCCCACAATCCAGCGGGCGGCTGACGGTTCCCTCTAACGATACCCGCGACATTGTTCGTGTTGCCACCCATGCGCTGCAGGCGATCTGGAAAGAGGGTTTTCGCTATATGAAAGCGGGAGTGATGTTGAGCGACTTTTTCAGTCAGGGCGTCGCGCAGCTCAATTTATTTGATGAATACCCACCCCGGCCCGATAGCCATGCGCTGATGCAGGTCATTGACCGTCTTAATCATTCTGGCCGGGGTACAGTATGGTTTGCCGGGCAGGGGATCCAGCAAAGCTGGGCGATGAAACGTGAAATGTTATCGCCCAGGTATACAACACACTATCCCGATTTCCCGATCGTCCGGTAGGGCTGCCTGTATCGAACCGCAGAAAGGGGCAACTCTTTATTTCATTCGCGGGGGGACACAGATTGAGAACGCAATGCTGAATAATACGATCATTTCGGTACGTTGTACCCGGGCGAGTCTCCCTTCAGGGTCACCATAAAAGGCAAAATAGCATGAAGGGGATTGGAGAAAATCGGCAATTGGTCAGCACATAAAGAATGATGTTCTCTTCTCAGGGTGAGTTCTTATAAAAATTTGAGTCTGTAATAAAAAAGCCTGCTGTTAGCAGGCAATAAAGGTTTTTTACGCATTTTTTTGTTTGTATCGGATGAATCAGGTAAGCAAGAGTGCGCAATGCAATGTGAGACAGAGAACTTAATGAAAGGCTATAAATATTTCCTGGCAGCATCAAGTATCTCCTGTGAAGTCAATTCCCTGTCAGAAGCCACGTAAACAACGCTATGATCACCGGTCAATGAAGGAAAGCCTGCAGACATAATCCGAAGATGTGTTTCTTCACCGTTTGGGTATTCCTGCCTGATAGAGGATATACCTTCCAGAACGGTCACGACCTTACAGGGTTCGACATTAAAAAAAACAAGGACTCTTATCATATGCCACCATGATTCTGTTAGTCTTTCCCATAATGTCACCGCTTCGGTACAGGGAATAATTTTTTGCAGTAAATTTTACGGGACGATGTGACAGGTAAAAAAGTCTTGCAATTTCCCTTTTTTACATTTTTGTAATTTTAAGGAAATTAAAACAAGCACCACTTGATTAAAAGGTGTATGGTGACTGTCCATTAAATCAGGAAATGCCTATGTCCGGACGTAAAAACACACAAGCCCGTCGTAATCACTTAGTCAAATGCCCATGCCCAAACTGTGCAAAAGAGTCTGAACATAGTTTCAGTCGAGTCCTGAAAGGGTCCCAACTTGTCTGTCCCTACTGCAGTACACTGTTCAAATCGACGCAACGATAAAAGCGCTGCATTTTCCAGGTGACAGGGGTTATGCATGTCAAAACCCTGTTCACGTAGTGATGCAAACTGGGAAATGCCAGTAAAGTAAAATCAAGGACGTGATGCTTTCGGAGGCTGCCAGGCCTCTTACGCACTTTATTATTTAACAAGCAGTTAGCTTCTGCTTTTAGACTTTTCATGCAGCAGACCTGCACTTCATCACATCGGTCAGCACACTCATATATGCGCAAAAATACGCTGACCTGATATTAAGAATAATCTCTATGTCGTTGCATTAATTTATGGACCTGTCTACTCAGGAATAATCCTTCATCGTTGTCGCAGATCCACAAAAATTTATTTATCGCAAAGTATTACATTTGCAGCTGCAGGGCCTTTATCACCACTGTGTATTGCGAATTCAACTTTCTGTCCTTCAAATAACGTCTTGAAGTTATCGCCGTTAAGTGCAGAAAAATGAACAAAGATATCTTTACTTCCATCGAGAGGAGAGATGAAGCCAAAACCTTTGTCTTCGTTAAACCACTTTACCAGGCCTTTAATTCTTGAGGACATACTGACTCCAGTTACCTATTAGTATTGATAGTAAACGTATAGTATTAAGCGTATGGACTCAAAAGAAGGGGATATCAGCGATAGCGCCTGGTAATGAGGACTGCACGGAAAATGTTTTACGTTCGTTTGTACATCGAACCGATGAGTTCATTAAGGCACGGGAAGTCATAATAAGCAAATTATATTTTAGCCATCCAGAGGTCCTGAAAAAAGTTAAAAGTGGCATTAAATTTATTTCAACGTATAGTGATTACGTGTTTTCAATAAAAGGAAATGACTTGTCCCGTAAAATGACAGGAATTGTCAAAAGTTTTGACAGTCTCAGTGGCAAAGGCCTCATCACCCCTTCAGATGGTCGAAAAGACGTTCTGCTTCATATTTCAGCCGTTAACGCCAGCGAATCAGAATTACTCATGCCAGGGGTCCGCATAGAATTTTGTCGGATCAACGGTCTCCGTGGTCCTGTGGCTGCGAACATCTATCTCTCCTGAAACGGTATCCTCTCTCCCTGTGGTATTTTTATAAAGAACGGGAGGATAAATTGAATGATTAAATTTCAATCAACCGTGTTACGGTGAAGCTCATTCATTGAAAGGTTAATCATCATGTCTCTCATCGATTACGCAATGAAATTCATTAGTGGTTCATCAAGATCCTCTATCATCTGTCCGGTTTGCGGCTTACGCTCATCTCAATCTCTCTCCAGAGTTCGCCGTAAACAGACAATGCTGTGTCCGGGGTGTAAGGCGCTGTTTGTCTCCCCCCTCATTTCTGAAACGGCTCAGCGACCATGAAACGGGTATGCTCAGCGACCATGAAACGGGTATCAAGCAAAACGGCTACGAGCTCAATGCTGCAAAAAAACGCGCATTATGCCCGCCGGAGAAGGGTGGCTGCTGGGATACTGCCACCCTGACTCGCTATTTCACTGCCTGTCAGGGAGTGACTCCGCTGACAGAAGGTAAAGCCTGGGTCTTACGTGAGTCCGTGCCTTCACATGCGTTTTCTCCGGCGGTTTATGGCGGCAACGCCGCGCATGACCACCACATAAAATACCGGCACAAAGACAATCGCCAGCAGTGTGCCGCTGATCATCCCGCCAAAGACGCCGGTGCCAATTGCGTGCTGGGTCTGCGAGCTTGCTCCGGTGGCCAGCATCAGCGGCGCTACGCCAAGGGTAAACGCCAGCGATGTCATCACTATGGGGCGTAAACGTAAGCGCGCAGCCATAATGGTCGCTTGATGAATACCCATCCCGCTGGCGTGAAGTTGCCGGGCGAACTCAACAATCAGGATGGCATTTTTAGTGGAAAGGCCGATCAGGGTGATAAGTCCCACGCGGAAAAAGACATCATTGGGCATTCCGGCGATATAAACCGCCGTCACGGCCCCCGCCAGGCCCAGTGGCACCACCAGCATCACCGATAAAGGGATGGCCCAGCTTTCATACAGCGCGGCGAGCACCATAAACACGGTGAGCACGGACAGCGCCATCAGCGTCGGCATCTGTAAGGCGGAGGCGCGTTCCTGCAAGGAGCTGCCGGTCCATTCCATCATAAAGCCCGCAGGCAGCGTAGCAGCCAGTTTCTCCATCTCGGCCATCGCCGCGCCGCTGGAGTAACCTGCGGCTGCACTGCCGCTTATTCTGACCGCAGGATAACCCTGATAGCGGTTGAGCTGTTGCGGTGATAGACCCCAGTGGGCTTTCACAAACGACGCCAGCGGCGTCATCTCACCGCTCTTGTTGCGAACGTACAGTTTCATCAGGTCCTGTATCTGCATACGGTAGGGCGCATCGGCCTGAACGATCACCTGCTGAACGCGCCCGTTGTCCGTGTAGTCATTCACATAATTTGAACCGCTCGCCGAAGAGAGGGTTTGGTTTATCTCCTCAAAGGAAACGCCCATCGCCTCAGCTTTTTCGCGATCCACATCCAGTGTGGCGCTGATGCCTTCCGGCAATCCGTCCAGATACACATCTTCAACAACGTGGCTGTTGGCGGCACGGCTAAGCAACTGTTCGAGTGCGGCTTGCAGCGCCGGGTAGCCGTGCCCGGCACGATCCTCAAGGTAAAATGTGAAACCGGATGAGGTGCCCAGATCGGAAATCGCGGGCGGCATAATACTCATCACCGTGGCTGCCGGATCGGCACTCATTGCCGCTTGCACCGCGTTTGCCTCTCCCTGCGCCGTTGCGCCATGTCGATTATCCCACCCGTTGAGCATGGTAAACGCCAGTGCCGTATTGGGCCCCGAACCGGAAAAACTGAAACCGAATATGGACAGGTTGCTCTGAATACTTTCCCGTCCGGCGACAAGCGACTCATAACGACGCATGACCTCCTGTGTACGTGCCTGGGTCGCATCGGAAGGAAGCTGCACGGAGGTGATAAAATACCCCTGATCCTCATCGGGAATAAACGAGGAAGGCAGCTCACGCAGCGCCAGAAAAAGGACGCCGCACAATACCGCATACAACGCCATCACGCGCCCTGAACGCGTTATCGTGCGGTCGAGAGCGGACGCATAGCGAAGGGAGAGCCGGTTGAAGTGGCGGTTAAACCATCCGGTAAACCCTTTTTCCCGCTCGCTCTGATGACTGACCGGCTTAAGCAGCGACGCGCACAATGCTGGCGTCAGGGTCAGGGCAAGAAAGGCCGAAAGCAGAATAGACACCGCCATCGACAGGGTAAACTGGCGGTAGATAACCCCCACCGAGCCACTGGCAAAACCCATCGGGATAAACACAGCGGTGAGCACCAGTGTGATGCCAATAACGGCCGGGGTGATTTCACGCATCGCCTGCTGTGTCGCTTCCCGTGGCGCAAGCCCTTTTTCTGCCATCAGTCGCTCGACGTTTTCGACCACCACGATGGCATCATCCACAATAACGCCGATAGCCAGCACCATGCCGAACATAGTGAGAACGTTGATGGAGAAGCCGCTGAGCAGCATCACCGTAAACGTTCCCAGCAACGCAACCGGTGCCACAATGGCGGGAATAAAGGTATAGCGCAGATTCTGCAGAAACAGCAGCATCACCAGAAACACCAACACCATGGCCTCAAAAAAGGTATGAACCACTTTTTCAATCGACAGTTTTACAAAAGGCGCGGTGTCAAAAGGCACGGAGAACTGCATCCCTTCAGGGAGCACGGCGGATAAGGTTTCAAGACGATCCCGGATACCGGCCGCCGTGTTAACGGCATTGGCACCTGTCGCCAGTTGGATGGCGGCGGCCGTTGCCGGATGACCATTTTCCCGGATGGCGAAGGCATAGCTTTGTAAGCCGCGTTCAATACGCGCAACGTCGCCGAGTCGGACGCGTGACCCGTCGGTATTGGCCCGCAGCGTGATGTTCTGGAAAGCCTCAACGGAGGTGAGCTGACCGCGAACTCTCAATGGGTAAGTCACCTGCTGACCGGGCAGGGCGGGTTCGCTGCCCACGCTTCCTGGCGCTATCTGAACGTTTTGCTGATTTAACGCCAATGTGATGTCGTTGAAGGAGAGGCGATAATTGAAAAGTTTGACCGGATCGACCCAGATACGCATCGCCTTTTCAGCGCCGAAAAGTTGCACTTTTCCGACACCGGGAACCCGACGCAACTCCTCCAGTACGTTACGGGCGAAATAGTCACTGAGATCGGCCTCCTGATACGCCCCGGAAGGCGATTTCAGGCCCACCATCATCAGGAACCCCGGGTTAGCAGCCTCAGTGCTGATGCCATTTTGGCGCACGGCTTGCGGCAGACGTGGCTCAACGGCTTTTATCTGGTTCTGTACATCCATTTGCGCCAGTTTAATGTCAGTGCCGGGTTTAAACGTCACCGTGATGGATGCCATCCCGGACACATCGGTGGTTGACTCAAAATAGAGCAGATGATCCACCCCCGAAATTTCACGTTCGAGCAGGGATATCACCGAATCATTCATGGTTTGCGGCGTAGCACCCGGATAGCTGACAGAAATAATGATGCTGGGCGGGGCTACCGAGGGATATTGCGCCACGGGTAATTGAGGAATAGCCAGAATACCGCCGAGAGTAATGAAAAGCGCAATTACCCAGGCGAAAATCGGGCGTTTAATAAAGAAGTCAGACATTAATAGATATCCAATCCAACACGTAAATAACGTCTCATCATCCAGGTTGATTCAACACGCAGGTCAGCGTACATATAACCTGAAAACAAAATATAATGGCGTTACGCCTAAAAAAACGACGATAAAACATTCATAATAAAATATAAAATCGCAGGTCGTCGGGTATGAACATATCAGTATGTTGAAAAGAATAATCAGGTAAATAAAAAACAGACTTAATACCACTATAATGGTACATAACTCGCGAAAGATACCCTCTTTTCTTTGTAGCAAAATTAATGCGCAGGTCAGCAAAATGCCCACGTAGGCTAAAGGTGACGCCAGCATTGTCCATTTAACCCTCTCGCCAATGGAGTGCATCAAAATCAGCCAGCCATAAAGCATTGACCAGGTACCTGCCAGGAAAAAAAACAGCGACATGATCTTTTCAGAAAAAAGGAGTGATGCTGTTAAAATTTTCGCCACTGTCATTACATCCAAATAGCATTGCGATGAAAGCGTATTATCGTACGGCTGTATGTAACGATAATTGATTGAGTATGGAGGAAGTGTGGAGTGCCATTCTGAACCTGCATTTTTCTCAAAGAGAGCAAAAGCTGTTGTCTTTATGAACCGACAATGCTGAATCACCTGTTTGATGGTCAGTTCATTTTTTTTAGCATCGCGAAGAAACTTTTTAGTTAAAAAAAAGTCTCATGCAAATTATAACGATTTTAACCCGGTTAATCCTGTCGGATTACGTTCGAAAGTGAGTTGAAAATGAACAGCGATTTATCGATGCAGCGCTGGTGAAGATTATCTGCAATCACAACGTTTACGCATCTGAAGCCCTTAAAAATGATGAGAAAAAAGAATTTTTATTTTTGGCGAACACACTTTAAAACCCATAACGCGGATTGGTACGAGACGGAGGTTATATGAACCATGAGAAAATTATTCTGGTCGCAGAAGATGATGATGAAATCGCTGATATTTTAGTGAGTTATATTCATCGGGCAGGGATGAAAACGGTTCGTGTCGCCGACGGGGAACAGGCGCTGGAACAGTTTCGATTACGCAAACCCGATCTGGTGTTGCTGGACATTCAACTCCCGCTGGTCGATGGCTGGCGTGTCCTGTCGACGTTACGCAGGGCAAGCAACATCCCGGTGATTATGGTCACCGCGCTCGATCAGGATGTGGATAAATTGATGGGGTTAAGGCTGGGAGCCGATGATTATGTGGTGAAACCATTTAATCCCTCTGAAGTGGTCGCCCGGATAGAAGCCGTGCTGCGGCGCGTCAACGTCAGCGCGGAGAACAGTTACCAAAAGCCGATCCGCACCCCTCACTTAACGATTTATCCGGAAGATTTTTATGTGGAAATTACCACCGAAGGGGGAGTGGTCACGCCGGATCTGACGACAACAGAATTCAAGCTACTGACCTGTATGGCCAGAAATCCGAGAAAAGTCTTCTCGCGTGACGAATTGTTAAGCTCCTGCCTGCCGGAAGGCGATGCGCTTGACCGTACCGTTGACAGCCACATCAGTAAGCTACGCAAAAAGCTGGAAAACTGCGGATTAAAAGGGACGCCAGAAAGCATCCGCGGTATCGGTTATCGACTGGGTGAAAACAAATGAATAAAGATCAGGCTCTCAGCCGACAGATCCTGCTGTTTATGATCTCCCTGACGCTTATCGTGATAGCGATAACGATCATGGGATCCTATTTTTTCTACGCCTTTATTATTGATTATATTCCGGGCGGCACGCTCGTCGGAGATGAAGACAGCGTGACATACATTGACTGGATCTGGCTTTTCGTCGCGTCAGCCAGCAGTTTAATTGTCTCTTTTTTCTTCACCATCAGGCTATCAGCGAAAATACTCAATCCATTAAGTTCCGTTGCAACCAGCCTGCGGCGCATTGCTCAGGGCGATCTGGGGGCGAGGGCATTTTGCGCCTACTCACATTTGGGCGAGCTTAACAATTTAGTCAATGACTTCAATGAAATGGCAGAAAAGTTACAAGCGCTTGATAGCCAGCGAAAATCCTGGAATGCTGCAATTGCGCACGAATTCCGTACTCCGGTCACCGTGTTAAGAGGACGGCTGCAAGGGCTGGTTGATGGCGTCTTTGAACCCAGTCCAACCTTATTCAATAACTTATTAAAACAAACGGAAGGGCTGACAAACCTGATCGACGATCTGCGGATTGTCGGTTCGTCCGGCACCACCGATTTTTCGCTGAAATTAACCGATGTTGAACTGCAAGATACCATTCAGAATGCCATCGATGCGTTTTCGCTTGAGTTCACACGCAATGAATTTCAAATCATCACGCAACTTCAGGCGCATCACGTCGTTTGCGACCCGTTACGCATCATTCAGTGTCTTACCGTGCTTTTCGATAACGCCATAAAATATGCCACCCCCAAAATCATCGTTATCAGAAATGGCGTTACTGAAGGATCGTCTTATATTCAGATAGAAGATTATGGCCCGGGTATTCCTGAGGATTTCCATCGGTTTTTGTTTCAGCCTTTTCAGCGAGGCTCGCGTGCGCGAAATGTGAACCCAAAAGGGTGCGGGCTAGGGTTGTCGGTGGTAAAAGCCATCATGAATGCACATGGCGGCGATGTAAGCTATACCTTGCTCAATAACCATCACTCCGTGTTTACACTCTCGTGGCCAGCCAGCAAAACGGGTTAAGGACTCCACGCCAACAGGCTCATCAGAGCCTGTTGTCTATTCCCGCTAATTGCCACATGTCACCCAGTTTTATATCCCACTCGGCAGGCGTGATTTGGAGTTTTCCCCGGCGTGGACTTAAGGTGATTTCGCTAAAAACGACAGCATCGTGTCGTAACATCAGATCCACGCGGCAATAATCAATGTCACGCGCCACATCCTGAGCCGCATCCAGCGCTTCGTAGAGTAATGGTGGCGTGGAAACCGCGTAAGGCGTGTTGGGATACTCCATCTGAAATGGCTGCAGTTGCCATGCCCGATCGTAAACGTTGATATATTCTTTTCCTGAACTGTCTGTTATATCGGCCTCAATGAGACTGGCAATACCATGAAAGCAATGTATGCGTAACATTTCTGGCGTGGTGTCTTTTATGCGATCAGTAAAAAGATCAATATATGTTTCACATAATATTACCGGTGTGATGTTTTTATACTGCCATTCGCGTGTGCTGTAATACATATTTTTCTTCATGGCTAATTTCAGTTTGGCCAACGCACGAGGTTTATCAAACGTGGCTTTATCCGTACATATCACCACGCTGCCACTGTCATGATTGCATTTCAGCACGAATTTCTCGGGTAACTGGCTAAAATCGATCTCCTCTACACGGGTATAAATACCCAGCAGCGGTGCGAGGGTTAATTTATTCGTCTTGTTTTGGATATACTCTCTGACGGCCAGTTTGTCCGCCAGTCGTGTATAAAGTGGATTGCGATCAAAAAGTAACCGATGACAAATTTTCTCACTTAACGCCCTCGGATGCATTAAGTCAGGCTTCCTGTTTATTACGCGTTGCAATCTGCTGATATGGAATGTTTCATCGTTCACAATCCACGCTCTCAATCTTTTTCCAAGGTACTCTGCATAGTTGCATACATATTTTAATCTGTTCATTGTTCCTCCTGAGAACGCTGAACAGTATGCAGAGGGTTTATTATCCTGTTTTGTAGGGAGTATGGAGCCAATATGTATTGGTTACCATGAAGCCATTTTTTGCGGGGAAAGTATGGCACCGCTTTCCCTGTGAATATACCACTCCACTTTTTTCGTTTATTTTTACCGAATGAGTGGCAGGGTGCGAACGATCCCCATCATTACCTGCATACAATCACGATGCGTAGATGACAGGGCGACGGCCAACCCGCACCTGTTGCGTCGGTGAAATACCGGTGTAGCGCTGGCGGTGATAAAAAAACCGACACTGGCTGGCTACGGCAATAACACAACGTAAAAATACCAGGCGCTCAGATAAGTCACCGCGCTTAATCCCCAGATAATCCCTACCCACTGATAATCCTCTTTGTTCACGGACTGGTGCTCCTGTCAGAAGGTGTAAGTGAAGGCGGCGACAGTGGAACCTTCGTTGCGCCGCAGCACGATTGGGCTGTCTGCGGCTGCGCTATCCAGCCAGTGATACCCGGCACTGAACGTGGTGCCCCAATGCGCATCAAACTGGTGACTCCAGATAAGGCGAGTCTCAATGCCGTACATTCCGCCTTTCGCCGAATAACGGCTATACCCCGAAGCGAGGCTTTGCTGCCGGTTCACGCCATAAAATATGTTCATGTAGCGACTGTCGCCAAACAGCATGGCGGACTGAATAGCGACAGTATCGTAGGCGCTCTGCACAGGTAAAAGTGTTACCGAAGTCTGGTATTGCACACCCTGGCTGTCGGTCAGCGGCAATGTGGCTTTGCCTTCTACCGTCAGCCAGGGCGTTACCGACCAGCCAACAGCCAGCGCGGTATTGAGGACAGCGTCAATCGTACCCATCCCTTTTAAGTTGTCTGCACCGTCCCGCCAGGCAGAGCGGCTGTCCGCCCGCCCGAGGTTGTAACCCAGCGTGTGTTCGAGATAGAGGCCATCTGCTGTTTGCAGGTCGTAGCCCACCCCTTTTTCCGTATCCAGAAAAAAGGCCCCCTTGCGCGCCTGGATCACGGGAACAATCTGCAATGCGTATTTGTCTGAACCGCTGTATTGTGGCGCATATTGCCCACCCAGTCCCAGCGTAAACGTATCCTGTGGCACAGTGGCATCACTGGCGTATGCGCCCGACATAAAGGCGGGGAGGAGTGAGCCGATCATGTACAGCGCATTTTTTCTCATTATCATCATGGCATCCCGGTGGTGAGGAGATAATACGGCTGACCAAAGGTCACCGTAGGATGGTGCAGAAGTATGGTCGCGACGTATCAATGAACGGTCGGGAAATTGTTAAGAAACGGTCAAGGTGGGCAGATGTTATCCAGAAGAGTGCTTGTGATTGAAGACGATGCGGATGCCGCCAGCGTGCTGGAAGCTTATCTGCGTCGTGAAAACTACGAGGTGTCCATTGTGGGCGATGGCTTATCCGGGCTTGAGATGGCGCAGCGCTGGAAGCCGGATCTGATCCTGCTGGATGTGATGTTGCCTGGCCTGAATGGCACCGAAGTGCTGGCGGCGCTGCGGCGTAAAAGCGATGTGCCCGTCATTATGGTGACCGCCATGGGGGATACGCCGGATCGCATCGGTGCGCTGCGCTACGGCGCGGATGATTATGTTGTTAAACCTTACCACCCTGGCGAAGTGGTGGCGCGGGTACAGGCGGTGCTGCGCCGCAGTCGACAGGCGGAAACGCGGGATGACGTGCTGCGCTGGCATACCCTGGAAGTGGACAGGGTCGCCATTACCGCCACGGTGACGCAGGGGGATAACATTCGGGTACTGGATCTGACGCCGACCGAATTCTCCTTGTTGTCGACGCTGATGGGCAACCCGACCCGGCCGTTTTCCCGCCAACATTTACTGGAACACTGTCTGCCGGAGAGCGAAGCGCTGGAGCGGGTGGTGGATACGCACGTTTACAACCTGCGCAAAAAACTGGAGAACGCAGGCATTACCGGCGTGTTAGCCAACGTTCGCGGCATTGGTTACAGGTTTCGCCAGCTATGAATAATTCCACATATCAATCTCTCTGGCGCTGGATCTGCGGGCGCATTCTGGCGCTGGCGATTGGCACTGTGATCCTTATCGCCCTGTGTATGTGGTTACGCTTTGCCATTGGCAACTACTGGATCCTGCATAAGATGCCCGCGGCATTGCGCGAAGAATTCCTTGTACTGATGGAGGATCCGCAGATAAACCCGGCGCGTTTCCACGATATTGTGGACAGCTGGTGGGGACTCAGCTACTCCACACCGTCCATCGCTTCTGCCGACTGGTTGATGGTTGGGGTGCTGGTGTTGGTGATGATCCCCTTTATTGTCTTTATGGGGCTAAAATATGCCCGCCCATTGTCCATTCAGTTTAGCCGTCTGCGGGATGCCGCCGAAGAGGTGACGCAGGGGGAGTTTGGTCGCCAGGCCGAGCTGGTCAAGGATGCGCCTGCGGAAATGATCCGTTTTGCCAGCGATTTCAACGTGATGACACGGCAACTGGCGCGTTATGACCGGGAATTGCGCGCGTCGCACGTGGCGATGGCCCATGAAATTCGCTCGCCGTTGACCGCCGCCATCGGCCGCTTACAGGGGATGCTTGATGGTGTTTTTGAACCCACGCCCCAGCAACTGGGGATGGTGATGAAGCAACTGCAACATCTCAGTCGTCTGACTGACGAACTGCATTTACTGTCGCTGGCAGACGCGGGACAACTGACACTCAACCGACAGGTTTTCTCTCTGGATGAGCTGTTGCGTGAGCAGGCAGCCTGGTTGAAACCGCAGGCCGACGACGCCGGGATCGGCGTTTCCATTGAGGGCGCACAACCCTGTCCTTATTACGGTGATGCGTTTCGCCTGGGGCAGGTTTTTACCATCCTGATGGAAAATGCGCTGCGCTACGGGCAACGGGGTGGGCGTCTCTCCATTCACCTACACCGCCAGCAGCAGGATTACCGGATTGATTTTTGCGATAACGGACCCGGCGTGGAGGCCGATTTTCTACCGGTGATGTTTGATCGCTTTACGCGGGCGGAAACCTCCCGCGCACGGCATTCGGGCGGCAGCGGGCTGGGGTTATCCATTGCCCGTGCGATATGCCTGGCGCATGGCGGGAGCATCAGCGCATCGTTACCCGCATCTGGCGGGTTGCAAATCAGCGTCATCCTCCCGGCGGCGTCGGCGCAGGAAGGAAAATCGTCGTCTTGATAAACTCTTGACGAAACATGCAGTGAATCTCGATTTAACTGGCATGAAATGGTGCTCTTTATGTGCCGGAGCGCCATCATGCCAGAACAATTTACTGATTACTTTCGTCAGTGCCTGCACCACCTTTTCACTGCTGCACGCACCGTTTCACTCCTCTCCCTTCTTCCGCTCATTGCGTTGAGCATTGCTGTTCCGCTGCTGACAAGCTGTGGCGAAAAGTCAGCGGATAAACCCGCGCCGCCCCGGCCGGTGCGCTACGTGGTGGTTGCGCCGTCTGCGTTTGGACAAGCCGCCATGCGCACCGGAGAGATCCGCGCACATGATGAAACCACACTGGCTTTTCGTCTGGATGGCCGCATGGTCAGCCGCCTTGTTGATATTGGCGATCGCGTGCGGGCAGGCCAGGTCCTTGCGCGACAGGAAAGCACAACCGGGCAAAATCAGCTAACCAGCGCGAAAGCCGACCTGGAGGCGGCGAAAGCCTCAGAACAAGTGGCGGCCCTTAATCTGAGCCGGATGCAGAAGCTGATGCCCTCCGGCGCGATAGCGCGTACTCAGTTTGACAGTGCCCGCGCGGACTGGCTGACCGCCGCCTCGCGCCTGAAAAGTAGCCAGGCCGCTTTGCGGAACGCAGAGGACAACCTGGCATGGACGCAATTAACGTCGCCTGCTGACGGGGTGATCACCGGCGTCAGTGCAGCGGCAGGTCAGGTAGTCAGCGCAGGTCAGACGGTTTTCACGCTAGCGACCAGCGATCGGCGTGATGTGGTGATTGATATTACCGATCCACAACGCTTGTCAGCAGACACCGCGACGCATTTTCCGGTTGCACTGCTGGCCGATCCGGCGGTGCAGACTACGGGGATTGTCCGTGATATCAGCCCGCAGGCGGACCCGCAGACCCGGACATGGCGGGTCAGGTTAACGCTGCTAACCCCACCTGCAGCGATGGCGCTGGGTGCCAGCGTCACGGTAGCCATGCCCGCTGACCCCGGTTCCGATCATAACGGCGATACTTATGCTGTTCCGGCAACGGCGATCGCTCGTCTGGACAACCGTCCTGCCGTCTTTCTTATTGATAACCACCAGCAGGTGCAGTTGCGCCCGGTGACGCTGGCGGGCTATACCGCGTCGTTAGCCATTATCGCCTCCGGGGTGGCACCAGGGGATAAAGTCGTGACCGCGGGCGTCAGCAAACTGCGTACCGGCGAAAAAGTGATCCCCGGAGAGCAACTATGATGACGCTTCGTTCAAACAACGCCACGTTCAATCTCTCCGCGTGGGCGCTTGCGCACCAGCAACTGGTAAGCTTTTTTATGCTGGTGATTGTTGCCGCCGGTATCCTCTGTTACGAAAACCTGCCGCG
Source organism: Kosakonia oryzendophytica (assembly GCF_900094925.1). Lineage (GTDB taxonomy): Bacteria > Pseudomonadota > Gammaproteobacteria > Enterobacterales > Enterobacteriaceae > Kosakonia > Kosakonia oryzendophytica. The sequence continues at coordinate 64,493 of NZ_FMAY01000009.1, forward strand.
TAATGAAGATCCGGCATTTACCATCAAAACCGCCGTGGTGTCTGCGCAATGGCCTGGCGCGACCGTTGACGACACCACCCGGCTGGTGACAGATGTGCTGGAAAAAAAGCTGCAAGAGACGCCATGGCTTGACTATCTCGAAAGTGAAACTCGTGCCGGTAGTGCGGTTATCTATGTGAACCTGCGAGACGATACGCCACCGCAAAACGTCGCCGATATCTGGTATCAAGTCCGTAAAAAAATGCAGGATGTGGCCTCGTCACTGCCGCAGGGCGCGCAGGGTCCATCCGTTAACGATGAGTTTGATGACACATTCGGTACGCTGTATGGCTTTACCGCCGAAGGTTATACGCTCCGCGAGTTGCGCGATCGGCTGGAGGAGATCCGCCGCGATCTGATGTCGCTGAAAGATATCGGCAAGATCACGTTATTGGGCGAGCAGAATGAGCAGATTGTCATCGCTTTTTCGCCACGCCAACTGGCGGGTATGGGGCTGGACATCCAGCAGGTGAGCGATGCGTTAGCCGCGCAAAACGCCGTCGCACCTGCGGGAACGATACGCACCGAAAAGGATAATATGGCGTTGCGGGTTAGCGGGGCGTTGACATCGGAAGAGAGCCTGCGTGCCGTGACCCTGCACATTCATAACCGCTATATCCCCCTGACGGATATCGCCACCGTGAGCAGACAACGTGCGGAACCGCCAGCGCCGGTCTTTCGTGTTAATGGGCAACCGGCGATGGGGCTGGCGATTTCTATGGCATCGACCGGCAACATACTTCGTTTCGGCCAGGCGCTGAATGCCAGAATGGCGCAACTGAAAGCACAGTTGCCGCACGGTATCGAGATCGTCAAGGTGGCAGACCAGTCGGCGGTGGTCAGCGAGGCCGTTAGCGGCTTTGTTCGGGTGCTGGTGGAAGCGGTGCTGATTGTGCTGGCGGTGTCGTTTGTCTCTCTGGGAACCCGCGCGGGGCTGGTGGTGGCCGCCGCCATTCCGCTGGTACTGGCGATGACCTTTGTCGGGATGATGCTGGCGGGCATTGGCTTACAGCGCATTTCGTTGGGGGCACTGATCATTGCCCTCGGTCTGCTGGTTGATGATGCGATGATCACGGTCGAGACGATGGTTGCCCGGCTGGAAGCGGGGGATACGCGTCAACAGGCGGCAACGCGAGCGTTCAACACAACCGCCTTTCCGATGTTGACGGGCACTTTGGTGATGATTGCCGGCTTTATTCCGGTCGGTTTTGCCGCATCGAGCGCCGGCGAGTACTGCTATTCCCTGTTTGCGGTGGTACTGATTGCGCTGCTTTGCTCGTGGGTGGTCGCGGTGCTTTTTTCCCCCCTGACCGGTGCGTGGCTGCTGCCTGTTCGCTTACCGGCGCATAGTGGTGAGGCGGGAAAACTGGCCCGCCTGTACCGGCGGTTACTGCATCTGGCGCTGCGTCATCGGCTGGCGACAATCGGGGCGGCACTGCTGGCGCTGGCGCTGTCCGTGGTGGGTGTAACGCATATGCAGGGTGAGTTTTTCCCGGCTTCCGACCGTCCCGAGTTGCTGGTGAGCCTCTCTCTTCCCGCCAACGCATCACAGACAGAAACAGAAAAACAGGTCGAGCGCCTGGAAAAGTCTTTGATGGGCAATGACAACATCGATCACTTCAGTGCATACGTGGGCTCCGGCGCGGTACGTTTCTATCTCCCCATGGACGTGCTGCGGGAAAACGAAAACACTGCGCAACTGGTGGTGGTGGCCAAAGACCTGGCGGCGCGGGATCGCTTACGTGAACAACTGTCGACGCTGCTGGACAGGCACTTTAGTGATATCACCACGCGTGTGTCACCGTTAGAGCTCGGTCCGCCAGTGGGCTGGCCGGTAAAATACCGGGTAAGCGGGCCGGACTATGCGCAGGTGCAGCGCTATGCCCACCGTCTGGCAGCGGTGGTGGGTGAATCGCCGCTGGCGCGGGAGGTCAATCTCACGGCGGGCGAGCCAGAAAGGGTGATCACCGTGCAGGTGAATCAAACCGCGGCACGTGCAGCGGGCGTCTCATCCGAAAGCATTGCGCAGATGTTAAACACCGTCTGGTCCGGCTCGACCGTCACCACGGTACGGGATCAGGATCGCCTGGTGGATGTGGTGCTGCGCGGCAACGATCGTGAGCGGTTGGATATGGGCACATTATCGACGTTAATGCTGTCCGGGACGAATGGCGCCAAAATTCCCCTGAGCGAAGTGGCCACGCTGGTTTGGGGGGTGGAAGATCCGGTTATCTGGCGGCGACAGCGGTTACCGTTTATTACGGTGCAAACCGACCTCGCACCGGGAATGCGCGCCGATGCTGTGTCGGCAGGGCTGCGCCCGGCAGTGGATGCGCTGCGCGCGCAATTACCCGCCGGGTACACGATTGAAGAGGGGGGCGCGGTGGCGGAGTCGGATAAAGGCAACCGATCGGTCTATGCGGTACTGCCCGTGACACTTATCGTGATGTTGCTGCTGTTAATGATCCAGTTGCAGCGTTTTTCCCGCATGCTGCTGGCGTTGTTGATGGCCCCTTTTGGCCTGCCGGGCATTGTACTGGCGATGTTGCCAACGGGGACGCCAATGGGGTTTGTCGCCTTGTTGGGCGTGATTGCGCTGGCGGGCATGATCATCCGCAACGCAGTGATCCTGATAAGTGAAGTCGACAGCAATGTGCAGCAGGGCATGGCGAATGATGCGGCGATCATCGCGGCGGCGGAACACCGTGCGCGGCCGATTATGCTTACCGCTTGCGCAGCTATTCTGGGGATGATCCCCATTTCGCACCAGGTGTTCTGGGGGCCAATGGCCTTTGCCATTATCGGTGGGCTGATGGTGGCAACACTGGTGACGCTTACGGTGTTACCCGCGGCCTTCAGCTTACTGCTGACAGGTAAGCGGCGATAAAGGCCGAATCAGGATCGTCAGCCGATCCTGATTCGCCGCAAACATAACAGCAGCGCTATCAGGGCACGTAGATCACTTCAAACGTGGTTTGTTGGTCAGGGAGATCTTTCCTGCCGCCGCTAACGTAATAAATTTGCATATCGTAGTGATAAACCAGTTTGCTGGAGGGGTTGAGGATCTGTTCCAGCACCGACACCTTCACATCCACTTTCTGGCTGGTGTGATCTTTATCGAGTTCGATCGTTTGCCCGCCTACGCTTATCAGAATGCGGGAAATGGGTTTCGGACCGTAGGGATCAAAGGCATCTTTATCGCTTTTGAATTCCAACGTTTTGGTGATATCGACCGGTGCAGACTGCTTAATAAATGTCCGCGGGGTATTTTTGTATTTCGCGTCGAGCGCTAACTGCACCGGGATGTTTTCCGGGTCAAATCCCACCAGTTCCACCTTGAGGAAACCTTTAAGCAGCAGGCTTTGCTGTGCCGTGTCGAACAACGCATCCCAAATCTGTCCGAATTGTGATGACGGCAAGGTGAAAGCATCAACGATGCCGCTTTGCAGGTCGATCAGCGCGTTTTTCTCTTCTGTCATGCCTGCCGGCAACGAAAGCCGTAGGGTTAAGGCATGGGCGTTAGCCAGCGGAAACAGTTGTCCTTGTGGTTGTGCATAGTGATCGTGAAACACCGTTTGGGCGTTGGCAATGCGCGCCTGATTGACCTGCGGCAGGATAAAATAATCAAACGTCACGTTGATCTGATCCAGCGATGTCGCATGTTCCGGTGCGCTGAACGAGATGGATAACATTGGCTTATTATCGTTCTCAGCATCGGTTGCCAGCGCAAATCGGTCCGGAAGGTAAAAAAGATATTCCGGGTGGACATAGTCCTGGAAATAGTGATCGTTGTGCGTGTTGAACGGAATGTTCAGTAGCGTGAGTTGCCGCACGGGCGGCGGGGGTAAGAGACCCTGATAGATGTAGGGATAGTAGGTCTGAGAGAAGTAAAACACCGTTGGTACGGTGACGGTGTTCAGGAGTCCCTCGTGGGTTTTAAGGGCCACCACCAACGTGGTTTGCGAATCATAGCTGTCCAGCGCCCGCAGTAAGGCATCCCGCTCGCTCGGCAGCGACAGCAGCAGCCGCGCCTGATATCTATTGCCGCCGGAAGGCTTGGTTTCCACCTGTTGAAAGCGCATCTCGGTTTCATCACCGAATGTTGAGAAACTCAGTACCACATCAGGAAGGGTCGATACGGCCTGATTGAGATCGAAATCAAGGGTCATTATCCAGCCCGTCTCTTTTTTGGCGGTCGTGATTTGATAGCGAATTTCGCCCGATACAATTTCGGTGCTCACCGCCGCCGTCAGATCGGTGGGTAGCGCGCGCAGAGCGCGTAACTGCGGTTTCGCGACACCCGGAAACTGTTGCGCCGCATTCGCCAGGATAACCCTGTTGAGGGTGACCAGATCAGTGAGGAAGGTGTTCATAGGTATCCTTGATGGGATGTGAAAGGGCTAATTGCCGGAAAGCATTCAGTTCGGTGGAGGTCCAGAGATACTGCCCGTCATGGCGGCGATACAGCGGTATTTCCGTCTGGCTGGCGGGAAGTCGCCATTTCTCTAACGCTGCGATAAACGGCGTCAGATGCGTAATGCCGCAACGTGCGGCGTAGTGCAACGTGGCCAGCCATTCGTTGGGATGCGCGTAATAAGGGATCAGTTGATTGATGCGATCGTACTGGTTTTCACTCCATGCCAGCGCGTTGTCGAACTGGGTGAGGATACGGGCGAACGCCGGGATCACGCGGTTCTGCGCTTTGCTCACACACGCGATTAAAATCAACGCATTGGTATTGACGCAGCAATCGACCTGCGCCAGCACAGTCGGCTCTTTCATCCAGGTATAAAAGGCAAGGCACTCCGCCCACTGACATTGCGGTTCTGCCTGACGACGATCCACCCGCTGGATCTGGTAGGCACTCAGCGTCGCCAGCGTATTCACGACCTCATCCAGTGAAATACGGCCAAACTTATACAGCAACTCGGTGATGATCGCCGTGTCGTCGACGTCGGGTGGCAGGGTATCGCCCCGCATCCAGACCGGGTGCGCATCCCCAGGCCAGAAGCGATAATGCGCAGGCTGGCATGCGCAGGCGGCGATAAAATCGAGCGCTTTTTCAATGTAGGGCGCGGTTTCAGCGGTATATTCCAGTGTGCGCAGCACCTGTGCAGTAACAAAGGCGTTTTCATCCCGATGCCAGCGGCCATCCGGCGTGCGCACATACGAAGGAAAAGCCCCGCTCGCGGTCTGCCGTTGCAATAAACAACCCAGCGGCGTGGAAGGCGGCGGCGAGGGGGCAACCTTTATCGCCACCTCGGTAAAGCGATCGTTCTGCGGACTGAATGTGCAACTGATGGCGCAGCGGCCTTGCATATCGACGGAGAGACCGAGCACGTTGAACTGTAGCGGTATGCGCTTATCCAGCAACGATTGCAGCAACGGCATGGCGCACGCCTGCTGTGCCAGCAGGTGGTTGAGTGCATCGGGAACACGCGCGTTACTGCCAAAAAAACGCGGCGCGATGGTGAAAACGGTGAAACTCTCCAACTGGTGTTGCTGGTAAACCACGCTGAAGCCGTAGGTGGTATACGGGAAATGCCCGTCACTTTGCGTTTGCGCCCGTGCTGCCTCCAGAAGCGGCATCAGCGCTGGCAGGGCGGTGTCACAGGCAAACAACGCGGCAACCGCAACCATATCGTCGTGGGTGATTTCCGCGCTGTGCCACTGGAAATAGAACTCAACCGGTGAGTCGGCCTGATCGGGATAGTGGCCGACCATCAGCAGTTGCAGACCTGCTTCCGCCAGTTGCGCGGTGCTGTAGGGCATGCCCTTGTGAGTCCACTGCGCCGGGCAGTCGCCGCCAGTGGGCACTTCGCTATAGATCTTGGTGCGCACGCCTTGCGGGGTGTATTTGCGTCCTTGCCAGTGACCAAAGCGCAGACCGTCATCGCATGCGCAGTGGAACTGCGGCAATTGCGTATCAAATGTACCCGCCAGACCCTGAGGCCTGGCGGTTGAGGTGGTAAATTCAAGCGGGCAGCCGTTCCACGCCAGCAGGCTGGTATTAAATGCCGCAGAGAGATAGCCCGACGCCAGCCGGGGTGCCAGAAAACGGGCAACATCAGCCCGTAATGCGTCAGCGAGCCACGGGGCTTGCTGGCATAACCCCTCTACCAGCGCATCCAACGCCGCAGGTCGTACGGAAGTGATGCCCGTCACCATCAGGCATTCTCCTCTTTAAACGGCGAGATAATAATGGCGGGTGGGTTCTCTTCGCCTTTGAACAGCCGCGTTTTACCGTTCAGCAGGTAGTAGGTAATGGTGTAATTTATCGTCCAGGGTTTTTCCGTCAGGCAGCGATATTTAAAGATCTGCATTTGTGGTTCATCTTCCGAAAAGGTGAACTTCTTCGACTTGATGGTTTGCTCATCATCCTGATAACGCAGTTCAACCACCACCTCGTTATAGTCATCCCACGGGAACTTTTTATCCGGTTTAATGCGGATTTGGTTAAAGGTCAGGACTTCGGTGGGATCGAGGTTCACCATAGTGGAGGCGCTGCGGGACGCCGGGTGGTAACTGGTACTGCCTTCCCAGCCGGATACCGCCGCTGATTTAAACGCAAACTCGCTGTCAATCTGAAACAGTTCTTGGGTATTTTTGCTGCGGGCGATCTCCTTTTCCCACTTCCCGTTATCTGACGTAAAAGCATCCGGTGTGTAGATATTATTGTTGTATTTCACCGCCACCGTGGCGGCTTTCAGCCCGTACTGGTTAAAACCGTCCGGCCCGAGCACCTCCAGCTTAATTTTCTGGAAGAAGGGATCGTTAACATTGACCTCTCTAAAATAAGGCTTTTCTTTCTTCACGCGCAGCAGCTTACTGCCGATAAAATTCTGCGGCACGGCGGACTGGGTGATGGCTTTGGAAGAGGTGTAGGTAAAGTTGAGCGTTTTGGTCTCTTCCCGGCGCACCAGCTTGATCTCCAGAGAGGCGCAGGGTAGCAGGCCACCTTTACCTTCTTTCCCGTCTTCGGACTTGCCACTGGCGAACAGTGCGTCCAGAATCGAGTCGCTGGCGGATTTGGCCTGCGTATTTTTATCCTCGTTGGGCTTCAGTGAGGCGGTGAAGAAACTTTTCAGGATTTCACCTTTCACAAATTCCAGCGCCCACTCTTTTTCTTTGGCCGCTTCTTCGCCCGGCATACTTTCAGTGACTTTGATAATTAACTTCTGCTCCTGCTGGAGCTTTTGCATTACGCTGTCGAAGCCAAGCCAGAAGCTGGCAGGCGTCTCTATTGGAATCGGAATGTTTGCGCCAAATTTGGTGTCGAATTCCTGGTAGATATTTTCAAATTTGCCCTCAACCTCCACTTTCAGCGCGGGCGTAATGCCGGTGTAGGTCAGGTTATACGCAACCGCCGCTGGTGCCTGCATTTCGCTGAATGCCGCTTCAAGGATCACCGCCTGTTCCGGCGTCAGTTTTGCGCTAAAAATGGCACTGTTTTTGGCGAAAAGGCTTGGGCTTTGCGCACTGACCAGCTTGCCATTGGCGTTTTGCGCATCCAGCACGAAAAAGTTTACCGTACCGTTGTCGTAAGGAACCTGTTGCAGGAGCGGGTTGGGCGGGGTCACTTTCAGCTTGCTTAAATAGGCTCTGAAGGCGCTTTTCAGGTCGCTTTCCGGGATGGAGGTATCCACCTCAAAGTTGATATAACCGCCTTGCTGATCGGCACCATCCCCGGTGTATTTGATCAAGGTAAAAATGGGATTCCCCTCGCGCTCAGCGAGGTGGATATCGCCGGGCATATACCAGAACTGGTTTTCATCAGAATCATCAGCAAAGAAGGTGATGTTGTCGATGGTCGCGGTTTTTGCTCTGAGTAGTAACATAGCGGTTCCTTAAATGAGTTTGGCAATATCGATAAAATCAGCATCCGTGGTGGTGTTGATGCGCGGATCGTTACCGTTGCTGTGATCCGGCTGAAACTCGACCAGGATTTCCAGGGCAATGGTGCGGCAGTCGGCGTTCAGTTGGTCGGCGGAGAATGACTGCGGGTTCTCGCCATCTTCAGTAAACATCTGCATCTGCTGGAGCACGGGACCATCAGGCCCGCTGTTGTAGCTGAGAAACACTGTGGCTTGTCTGACAACCTGCCAGTCAAACCCGGCGGCAACCTGTAATGTGCGTTGCGGGTAGAGTGCCGAAAAAATGAAAACATCCTGCCCGATAGCCTGACTCAGCGTGGCCGGGATATGCGGGGCGTTGGCGGCATTGCTGTACTGCTTGGTGACGTCAAACTGCCAGAGATCCGCATCCGGAAGCATCAGCGGGTAATTGACGTGCGTGGTGTGTTGATCGAGCAGAAAACTTTTCGCAATGCGATTGTTTTTCTGCCGCAAATGCTGGCAGATGACGGTGACCAACACCGAGTCATACCAGTCCCAGTTAAAGCGCGACTGCGTTTTGATCGTAAAGTCATAGCGCGCATATAACGATTCGACGTCGAGGAAGACATCCCCCAGCGAGGTGCTCATCGGCCCGGAACTCACGCTCGCCAGGCCGCCAATGGGCTGCTGGAAATAGACCGTAAACTGATAACTGACCGGCCAGATCATTTCGCCGGTGTTGGGATCGAGAAGGCTGGGGCGGGTAAAGGTTTGCGGCTGTGACGCAGCGGCGTTGAACTTGAGTGCCTGGTTCTGCTTGCCATAGGTCATGTTTGCCACCACCAGCAGAATATTATCGTCAAGCTCCGGGTTGAGCAGATGCACGTTGACCGTACGATGAGCAAAAAAATCATCTTTCAGATCAATGAGTTCAATCACGCGTTGTGGCTGATAATCGCTGTTTTCGACCAGCACACCCAATAGCGCCTGCGGGTAGAGGGAGCGCTTGACGGCGGTGGTTTCCGAAAGCTTCGCACTCAGGCGTCGATTATCCGTCTCCTTCAGCGAGACCTGCTGTAAATAAAAGCCAAAACGGGGTGGTGCCTCGGGCGCCTGATGGGCAAATGCCGGCGTGAAAAATTCACTGATTAAAATATCTGTCAACTCTTCACCGGCCTGAATAATATGACTGTCGGGATCGCTCTGGCGGGTCTTAATCTTGACAGTACGCTGGCTAATCAGCGTCGAGGAAATATCCTTAATATCAACCGATAAAATAAGGATGTTAAATCCCACGCTGGTTTGTAAATAGTCGTACACCTCCTGCCAGTTTGCTTCCAGCTCAAACGTTGAGGGCGGTAATTGTTGCAAATAATCCACTTTATAACTTACGGCAACAGGGGCGGACTGCGGAGATCGTAATAACGCCACCAGTACTTCAATATCCTCTTTTTTCGCTATTCTGCCGAAGAGATAACAGACTTGCTCATTGCTCAGCGAGGCTCTGTTCGGTTGCTCAGGCAGTATGCCAGGAATATTTAAGGTTGCCGTACAGGCTATCGCCTGCAAGGGTTGCAGTACGGCATCCGGCGGGATCGCCGGACAGGATCTTGCCGCTGCCTGCGCCGCAGCCTGACTGCTGGCCAACTGCGTTTGCAGTGACAGCATGGCATAATACACATCGTCCGGGTCGCTGCTGTTGCGAAAGACCTGCAACTGCACGGCGGGCGTGTTGTCGGTATGAAGAATGCACGTCGGCGTGGCCGCAATATAATAAAATATCGGGCGCTCCACCGCGGCAGGAATAAAAGCAATATTGTTCTGAATAATGATATTGGACATGGCAGTTGTCCATCTTAATAAAGAGAGACCGTCGCCAGGGAATGCATCAGCGCATTACCCTGGCGGGAAATATCGCTAGCACTTAACAAAAACAGTGGTGCCGGTGAATTTATCCTCAATCTCTTTTTCCGGTTTTTCGTTATAAACAATGGTTGCTTTATAACTGTATTCAGCCTCGTTACCGGCCTCATCCGCCATGACTTGCACAGTGAGTGATTTGACGATGGTTTTTTTGTTCTCCGGGAACTCATCTACCGTCAGATTTTTGGTGATTTTAAAATGGTACCGCGGATAGTCGATATACAAGTCGAAGGAGATAAACGCCACGTTTTGTTCAGGGATCTGGAACACAATGTTAAAGTTCTGCTGCCGTGGCAGCGCGTTTTCGATCTGGATTTGATTGGCTTTGGTAGTGGCATAATCCGGCATCTGCGAACTGGAGTCTGAACCCGGCGGCACATAGGTCAGTTTACTGCCATCGACAGTGTGGTAGTCGGCGGTGAAGAAGATCGGTTCTTCCTGTTTGATCCCAATCGGATAAATATAGGGCTGTGGCGGGTTTTTCTCGGTAACGATTTGGTTTACCGGGTTCTCTTCAATGCCATGTTTGGGATCGGAATACTGCGTTTTAACCACCACCTGTTCGAAGATTTTCCAACCCGCCGGTGAGATCAGCGTGGCGATATCTGCATAGACGATACCGCACTGGGCGACGTTGATGGTTTCCACCAGGCTATCCACCACTTCGATCGGCCCGGAATGGTAGGGTTTGGCATGGACGCCGGAGAAGTTCACCACGTAGGAGTAGCTGTAGACGCGACCGAGTTTCTGGTCGACATACCAGTAATCCGTTTTTTTCGGCTTATCGTCATCTCTGTCGAAGGTCAACGTAGAGGCTTTATCGCCATATTTCACCGTGACGATAACGTTTTCAATGTTGTATTTCGCCAGGTCGCGGGTGACATAGAACTCCGGTTGCAGGTGACTGTAGAACGGGTCGTCCAGATCGTACTCTTTAAAGTAGTCCTCCAGTTTTTCACCTTTCTTCAGGAGCGAAAGAATTGAGGGGAGTTGCGTTTGCGGCGCGATGGTAAAGGAAACCACGGCGTTTTCTGAATAGACGCGGCTGAAACTTTGGGTATCTTTCAGGCTCTCTTTGAACTTATCGAAGCCGCCAGCATCGTTCAGCAGGTTCAGGCTCATATCCAGACCGGTCTGGCTACTGAGGATCTGCTCAACCTGTTTCTGCCCCCACAGGCGAAGCGACTCTTTCCAGGCGAGGTACTGCTCCTGGCTCATGCCCAGTTCCTCTGCCCCCAGGTCGATCTCCACTTTGGAGGTGATGGCCTGCGCGTCGAGGTATTTTTGCTCGATTTTCTTCTCATCAGCGGACCAGGTGTGGCGATCGATCTCTTGCGTCACCTCTTTGGTTTTTTCGCTGCTATAGCTGACGGTAACGCTTGCCGCCGGGAGTGAGGCATCCAGCGTGAAGTTAAAGCGGACGCCAACGCTGGCATTTTTTTCTGAGCCTTTCAGAACCTGTTCGAATAGCGTGGCGCCTTCACCGGTCAGCGACAGGCTAAATACGGTATCGTTGTCACCCAGGCCCGATGGGGTCAACACCGTGGGGATCTCCCGGTAAAACGCTTTGTTATTATCGAGGATCAAGGTGGCCTGCGCAGTGGTATAACGCGGCTGTTGCAGCTTTATCTTTTTCGCTTCATCGGGCATCAGACGGTTTAAGAATTGATCATCGCCTTTGCTGGGGTCGTACAACTCCTCATAGACACTGGCCTGCTCGGCGGTTAAGCCGGTGTTTTTCAGCGCGGTATCGCGATCTTTTTCTTTCGTTTTGTTGGTCGGATCGTCTTTAAAGGCTTTATTGGCCTTCACATACTTCACAATCAGCGTCGATTTAGCGCTCAGCTGCCCTGAAATATTGTTATAGAGCAGGGCGCGGATCTTATCTTTCATCTCCTCCGTGGGCTGGGGCAGGTTAACGGTAAACTGCGCATAGCCGCCTTGCTGGTCGGTGCTGCGGTACTTGTAGAACATAAACTGTGGTCTGCCGTCCCGGGCGGAAAAGACGGGAATTTCGGGCACGACGTAAAAAACGTTCTTGTCATTACTGTCGGCATAGCAGGTATAGGCATATTCAGTGAGGCCTAAATAGCTGCTGACGGGAATTTTGACAGATTGCTGCAATGCGGTCGTTAACATGTGCGTTTCCTCTCAGTGATGTTACTTGATGTACTGCAACACGATGGGGCTGACGGTGGACTGCTGTGGACCTGATTCATATTTCTTCGACCAGTGAGACGCCGGTACGCCCTCCCAGCGATACTCAATGCGCCCGTTCAGGTTTTCGGCATGGGTATTCAACAACCAGGTGCTTTGCCACTGGTTGCCGGAGAACTGAAAACTGGTGGAGACTTTTTTCAGCGAAGAGGTGGCAGGGATCCAGGTGGCGCTGCCGTTGATGCTGGCAAACACGGTTGCCAGATGGCTGGCATCGAACACCACCGTATTCACGCCAATATCGGCTGGCCAGAGGGTAATGTCCTTCTGCCAGAACAATGACTTACTGAAGGTGGAGTAGTCAGCGAAGGTCACCGTCAACGTGATGTCGCCGGGGGAACCTTCGTTCTCCAGCGTGACCGGGGGAAATGAGGGCCACTGCATGGCCTGCGTTTGACTGCCCCAGCGTAATTCGATGGCGGTTATCTTGTACTCGCTGGCTTTAAAGCCCAGTTGTACAGTGCAGCGAGTGTGCTCAACGGGTTTATCGGGTCTTGAGGGTTCCGGCAGCGGTGTAGGGCTGTAGGAGACGATCGTGTCAAAAGGCAACTGACTGAGCAGCGGCGCAAGATCCTGGTCATACTCCAGCAAATAACGCTGCGGCACACTGTGGCTGTAGGTGATGTCGTAAGTGATGTGACTGGGTAACTGATCAATATTGTTTACGTTTTTTAAGGTGTTGCCAGTAAGCAATGCCGCGAGGTTCACCAGTTCGCTGCGTACCAGCGCCTGGGTTTCCGCAGAGGGTGAATTGGCATAGTGGTGAGTGAACGTGATCGCGCCAGCGTCAATTTGCTGATTAATCAGCGCAATCAGTTCCGGCGTCTGGCGGATGCCCTGCGTGACCGCCAGACGTAAAAAAGCGAGCCAGTCTGCGGCAAGCGCGCCGTCCGCCTGACAAATAACCAGAAACGTCGTGAGCGTGTTAAGAAACACCTGGTTCGCCGTTCCCTGAATCGCGCCCGCCAACTGGCTGCTTTCGGCATGGGTCAGCGCCAGTTTTGCCTCGCTGAATTCCAGCCGTCTGGAGGTACCGTCGGCGCTGTTAACAAAGCGCAGACCAAGGGCGATTTGACTCTCGCACTGCATCAGTTGGACGTTCTGCAACCCTGGCGCAATATGCTGTTCGATCCACGCAACGATGGCCTCCTGGTCGACGGGAAGCTGAGGTGAAATAAACGTGGCGAGGCCGCCGCCGGGGCTGGTTATCAGGTGCAGGGCGCTCACCGGCGTATTCTGCATATCCAGTATCAAGTCTGGGGTGAAGCGACCATAGGCGTACACCGTCGGTGGTTGGGTTTGATCGTGAAAAGCAAACGCACTCTCCAGCAGAAAAAAATTCTGCAATGTTTGCTCCGGGTTGAGGTATTCGGCTGTCATGGTTAGGCCTCTATATCGATCGTCTGATCGCCGCTTACGTAATCTGACCACTCGCCAGCAGGTCGTCTGTAACGAAAACCCGCGGCGAATATTGACGTCACGATCCAGCGATACTCAAAAGTGGGTTGTGAGTGGGTAAACGCATGTGCCTGATCATCGTCCCGTCCCTGCGCCTGAAACAGCAGCTCCACGTAAGGCATCGTTGACGGAAAGTGAACGGTAATCAGCGCACACTGTGCGCCAAATTGCGGGAAACACCAGGCGCCAATGGTGGTGCTTAACATCACGGGTGTCGGCAGCGGGACGACGCCCGGCCCGGATAGTTGCTCAGCGCTAAGCTGTGCGTGATCCGCCTTGTCGAGTAGCGGATAGCTGAACCACTGCGCTTTCTCCGTTAACAGCAAGGGGACTTCCTTATCCTGGCTGTGGAAAATGCCGCTTACCCGGCAGCTGGAGGCAAAGCCGGGATCAATATTGATGGTTAAAAACGGACAGGGTAGCGCGTTGTAGCCCAGTACCAGCGTGTTGCCACTAAAGGGAGTGCGCTCGCCGATCAGAAACTGACGACCGTGCTCGCCAGACCAGGTCATGCGCACCTGGTAGTGATAACTGCCCGTTTCGTCCGGGTTGTTGTTATAAAACTCACAGGTTAAATGGGTGGTCGTTGCCTGCAGTAACAGCGTTTTTGTCTGCTCAGTGGGGTACAACAGCCCGGCCGGGATCGTTATCTGCACATCGATATTGACACCATCGCTCAATCCCGGCGGCCAGGTATAGAACAGATTGAATGTCAGCTTGCCGTCTGGCATCGGCAGCGGCTCGGGATAATGGAGAATAGCGTTGATGTCGACTTTGGCGATCTGCTGCGCGGCGGCAAACGGATCAAGGGTAAAACAGAGCGGGCGGCGGGTGAGTTCCTCCCGGAACAGTTCAATAACATCGTGCCCGTCATTCGGCGTTTTCAGGCCAATCCACGGGGTATTGCTGTCAACAGGGCCAGACCACGGCTGACCGTAGCGATTGTACAACCGGTCAAGTAACGCCTGACTGAAGAGGCGTATCAGCTCCGGATCCGTTGACGTTAACACCGGCGTGATGCTAAGCGGAAGCCGGGTAAGATGTTCAGCAAGATACCCGGCCAGTTGCAGATAATTAAAAATCACCCGATTGTCCGCCAGCCGCTCACTGCCTGGTACATTGTCGGCCAGCACGCCAATCAACGTTTTAACGTTCGTGTCGACGGTATAGTCCAGACGCGGGGAGACGCCGATAACCCCGCCATCCATCCGTGCGCGAAAGCCGGTAATACCATCGCGCAGTACTTTTTCAATCAACGCCGCGCTATAGACATCCAGCAGCACAATAAACTGGATATCCTGCGCGGCATACCACGTAGGATCATAGGGTTTGTCGGTCAGCGTGGAGGCGTGGTCAGGTGGTGCACTGAAGCCAAGCTGGTCGGGCGACACTGGCAGCACGCGGATGCTGGAGTCCGGGTGCTGACGGCTGAAATTCACCAGCGTCGTTTTGTCGGCAAATTGCAACTGGCAGGTAAACGCCAGTTTGCCGTAGATCACTTGCAGGCTATAGCTGCGGATAATATCCAGCGCAAACGCCAGCGGTGGCGGTTCCGTGGCAAGAATGGCGCTACTCTGCGGGTAGAGATAGAACACGCCATCTTGCTGGTAATCCGCAACGAAAAGGTGATCGTCGCTGGTGATGATCTGTTGGAAATCCGGATAGCCTTTGTACATGGCGCTATTTCCTCATTACCGCACGGTAATTCTGGTAATCCTGATGCCATTCGTCGGGCAATTGAGCCAGCACATTCACCGGACGCTGGTTGTACTCTTCTTCGTACTGCCACTGCATCTGGCTGTCGCCCACCAGTACACCGTTGGCGTACAGTGTGCTGCGTCCTTCCAGCCCATCGGCAAGGGGATCGTCGGTCGACAGATGCAGGTTATAAACGTCCTGTTCATGGGTTGTTGTCTCAATGGCGTCAATGGTGAACTCACCTTCATGTGTTATCAGGCGGTGTTGCGGCGTCAGTTCCTTTGCCAGCACAACACCGAGGGTGGTGCAGATGGGGTGCCCGGCACTGGCGGTCAGGTTTTGTGCGCCATGTGGCGAGGTAAAATGAAGCACCCGACAATCGGATTCCTTACCGCGAATGACATCTTCCACGCGTAAATAACGCTGCTGCTGGGATAATACCCATTCGCCAGGCACAATCGTTTCGATACTCTTCTGACTGCCATCCCGCATAATGACTTGCGTCCCTTTGGCCAGACAGCCATAAACAATTTGCATGGGCTTTATGGTGAACGTATTAAGAAAACGCTGTTCGGGTAATACATTTTTGGGTGCGTTGGTAATAAAACTGGCTACGTTTTTCCCACCAACGGAAACGCCCATTTTGAAAATGTAATACACATTTTCACCCGATTGAAAATCAACCGTTTTAAACTTCAGCCAGTCCAGGTCCCAGGAAATACTATTGCCATTGATTTGCGTTTTCGGGCTGTTAAACACATTCACATCACTGAGCGGAGTAATAGGATCGCCACCAGCCCGCGTGCGAATAAGGTAAATGGCGTTCCAGGCATTTACCGGTTGCCCGCCATTCATGTCAATGTTATTTAAATAGGTGACCTGACCTTTAATGGGAACGCTGACCACGCCGTTATAATCATGCCAGTAATCGCAGTCGGCAGCCTCGCGGGTTAAACAAATTTTAATCTGGCTATTCTGTTTCAGATCGGTGGGTGAGGTATTAATGATTTCTTTTGGATAACTCTGCGAGGCAATCACTTCTGCGCCAAAAACCGTTTGCTGATTGATAGTCTGCGCAAAGGTATAAATAACAGCGACGTTTTCTGTATTTTCCTGCGGAGCGCGGGAATAAACACCGCTGGCCTGAATATGGCAATCTGTCGCATTAATATAGGACTTCGTGTAATTTACCGTTCCCACGCTGTTGGCATCGCTGTCAAACAGCCCCAACGTTTGCGTGACATTGGTGGCCTGGGTGGGCAGCGATCCCAGCGCATCAGCGGTGTAATTGCGCCCATCAAGGGAGTTAATATCGACAATGCTATAAACCGGCACAGCCCCATTGACGCTGGCTTGATCACGTTTTCCAGGGCGGCTTTTCAACAACATGACGTCGTTCCACTGACGGCTAAACGCCGGGTAATTGTTCGGGGTGATACCCGCCAGTGCGAGTTGAATAGCATAAAAGCGCACCAGCAAAGGGTCATTGGCATCAATCGCGAATGTGCCTTTGTTGCCGTATTGTGCGATCACTTTTTTGACGATATCTCTGTCGTCATTGGAGTAGCTGAGTGTCGTCATACAATAATCCAGAAAACGAGGGAAAAGGTGCCCCATTCCCATACGGGAAGAGAGGATAATTATGTTTATAAATACCGATTTGTTGCTGTAATAAAAATGGTCAATAAGCTTTTGCATCAACGTATTATTGATGGCTAGTGTTCATTGTTAAATGACTATTGTGTTTTACACTATTTTGAATAGTGCATTAAGCATGGCTTAAATTGCGTGAGATAAAAACAGATGAAACCCGTTGATTCCCATTGCATTAAACCAGGGTTATTATTACTTTCCGTAATTGATTGCTGCCTGCAATAGCATATATTTTAACGAGCATGTGACTACCTCAGTAATGGTATTTAATCTGCTTCTTTTGCAAGACAGTTTTGAGGTAACTACGTCATTAACAATATGCAGCAATAACAAAAAAAACAACATCGAGGATCAAATAAAAATATTAACTATTTAAATCATGTGGTTAATGTGTTTTGATAGAATTGTTATTGTCGGCTGTCAAATTAGTTTAATGATTAAATAGCCTGCAAATAATGCTTTTGAAACATTGTTCCGGGAGAGGTGAGATATATATGATGTCTGATATAACATTCATTAATGTATACAATATAGGTCGGCGAATATGATAACGCGTAATTAGAGAATAGGCATCGTGAATCAGGTTTCGAGCAGATGAATCTGAAAGAAAACGGATTAACAGCACGTCACATCCATGGGGGGCTGACTGACGAGTGCTCATTTCTGGCAAAGGATAGACGTTACATCGTTTGCCGGTGGTTTTTTTCTTCCTAAGATGGCTTCGCGCCTTCACAAATCAAAAAGGAAGAAAAAGAGATGAGAAAACGCGTCATTGCCGCAGGCCGTATCGTCAGTTTATCCCTGATTTCCGCCATCGTTCTGGCGGGGGTTGCCTTTCCGGGTTACGCCGAACCGTAGAAAGGCGGCGTGCTCCATGTAGCGCTGGGGAGCGATACGCCGATTATCGATCCGTCAATCACCGCCTATTCCGTCACCGCATTGGTAACACTAAGCCGTGACCGGCTGAACCGGCGCCCGACAACATTATCCGGTGGCCAGCGGCAACGCATTTCCATTGCTCAGGCGCTGGCCTGCGAGCCGGACATCCTGATCTGCGATGAACCGGTCTCGACACTGGATGTGACCACGCAAGCGCAGGTGTTGGATCTGCTGGTGGCGCTGCAAAATCGTCTGCGCTTATCGATGGTGTTTATTTCACACGATTTGGGTGTCGTGCAGCATATGAGTCACCGTATTGCGGTGATGAAAGAAAGATGGCGAAGTCGTGGAGAGCGGCGGGGTGGAGCAGGTATTCAGTGCGCCGCGTCACCCCTGGACCCGGCAGTTGTTATCTGCCGTGGAGCCGCTGCCGTTACGTCATTATTCAGCCGCATAGGTATCTTCTTCTGGCTTCAATACATCCTGTGGTGGCAGACATTGTTTTTACATTCCGGGGTCAGGTCACTACACTTGGGGGCAGTGTAACCAATGGATGGCCCGAATGACGACGCTAAAAATAAACAACTTCTTCTTTATCATTTTGCTATTGCTGGTCAGTGTGGCGTTTTTTGCGCTTATCCAGCCGTACTATTCCGCGATTATTTGGGCGGTGATTCTGGCATTAATTTTTTATCCATTGCGCATGCGTTTGTCGGTTCTCCTGCACGGGCGTAACGGTATCGCCTCGCTGATTACCGTGTTGCTGATTTGTGTGATCGTGTTTATTCCGATGATGATCGTGCTGTCGTCACTGGCGGTCGAAATAAATAATCTGTATCAGCGCCTGCAAAATAACGCCACCGACCTACCGCAGTTATTAAGCAATGGTATTGCGCATCTGCCGGAATGGGCGAGAAATTATCTGCGGGAGAACGACTTTGATTCAGTGATGGCCATCCGTGAAAAACTTTCCGGCGTTGCGCTAAGCGTTGGGCGTTACCTGGCCGGGAGCGCAGTGATCATTGGCAAAGGTACGTTGGGGATCACCATCAATTTCTGCTTAATGGTCTATTTGCTGTTTTTTTTATTGAAAGATGGCGCGCATCTGGTGCGTAAAATCTATGAAGCGATGCCGCTGTCGGCAAAAATTAAACGCCGCTTGTTTCTGAAATTTGCGGGTGTGGCACGGGCTACCGTCAAAGGGACGCTGGTGGTGGCCATTGTCCAGGGGGCGCTGGGGGGAATGGGTTTCTGGTTCGCCGGTTTCAACGGCAGTCTGCTGTGGGCCGCGCTGATGGCGTTTTTGTCGTTGATTCCGGCGGTAGGAACCGCGATTGTCTGGATCCCGGCGGTGATTTTCCTCTATTCCACCGATGAACTTGCTACTGCAACAATGCTGACGCTCTATTTTGTGGTGGTGGTAGGGTTGGCCGATAATATTTTGCGTCCGCTGTTAGTGGGGAAAGATACCCGCATGCCGGATTATTTGATCCTGCTTACCACGCTGGGCGGGCTGCAATTCTTTGGCATTAATGGGTTTGTGCTGGGGCCAATGATTGCCGCATTATTTATCAGCTCGTGGAATTTATTGGCGGAAGCGCGGGCCAGCGCAGTAAAACAGCAAGAGTAGCTGAAAGCGCGCCGCTGTCTGTATCAAGCGGCGCGTTACTGTCGGCGTAAAGAAGTGCAAAGCTTTTGAGTAAATTCCTGGCCTGTGATAGAAATAAACCGTGTTTAACTACCGGGGACATATTATTCCGCGACGATGAGAAGCAATTTGCGGATAATTGTAATGATATGGATATTCCATTCAGCATTTTCACTTCTGTTTTTTCTCTTTCCAATACCTGCTGCCCGCTCTCGGGCGAACAATACTGGCGCTCGGCGCTCTAGTTTTCTCTCTGCCTGAACTGGCCGCTTACGCGCGGCGGATATTTCTGTTGATCCGGTTTGCCGAGGTTCGGTAAGCCGCAAAGTATTGTATTCTCAAGCAGGAGAAAAAAATGATTTATTGGATCTTCTTAGCGCTGGCCATCGTTGCGGAAATTACCGGCACATTGTCGATGAAATGGGCAACGATGAGCGAGAACCACAGCGGTTTTATTGTAATGCTGGTAATGATTGCGCTGTCATATATTTTCTTGTCATTCGCGGTAAAAAAAATCGCCCTGGGCGTGGCGTATGCATTATGGGAAGGCATTGGCATAGTATTGATTACTGTGTTGAGCGTCCGTTTATTTGATGAACCGTTATCGACGCTAAAAGTGGCGGGGCTAACAACACTGGTGCTGGGCATTGTGTTGATTAAATCAGGGACGCGCAAAGCCGTGCGCCAGGAGCGTGAACATGTCGCAGTTTGAATGGATCCACGGCGCATGGCTGGCCATTGCCATCGTACTGGAGATCACGGCGAATATTTTTCTCAAATGGTCCGATGGTTTTCGTCGTAAAGCCTTTGGTTGCGGATCGCTGCTGGCGGTGTTGGCGGCGTTCAGCGCACTGTCGCAAGCGGTAAAAGGCATTGATCTTTCCGTGGCTTACGCTCTGTGGGGGGGCTTTGGTGTTATCGCTACGCTGGCGGCGGGCTGGATCCTCTTTGGGCAGCGTCTGAACGATAAAGGCTGGTTGGGGTTGATATTATTAATCGTCGGGATGACACTGATTAAACTTGCCTGATGTGATCGCTGCCCGTTATTGCGGGCAGCGAAATTCGTCGGCTGTATTACGCTTAGAATACCGTGACGCACTGCGGCTACTTTTTCGGGCCACCATTAAGAGGCGGCGAATGTTTAATCCGTTAAGCTGGCGAAATATCCCTACAGCCCGAACCCTGTTTATCATGATTTTTATGGCAGGGATTGGCCTGATTATTTCCGTTATCGCGTTACTCTATCTCTCGTTACACCTGATCAGCACCAAGACCAATGAAATTGATCAGCATCGCACGGCGCTCTCGGTGCAGGGGGCGATTCAGACCGCAATTAATCGTACCCGTTCGCTGGTGATTGATAACGCCGTTTGGGATGACGCGGTGCGTGAGACTTATCGCCCGCAGCTTGATCTTCAGTGGCTGTTCACGACCTGGGGCGCGGGTTTCAAAGTGGATAACCTCTATGATGGTACCTTCGTGCTGGACGAAAATTTCCGCGTGTTATGGGGCGCGTTTCGTGGAGAACCTTTCAGCGAAAGCAATCTCGCTTTTTTTGGCGACGGGTTGGTGGCGTTAATCCGTAACCATGCGCAGTCGTTACAGTCCGGGCAGGAGGTTTTTGCCGGTCTGACCCGAACCCGCGAAGGGGTAGCATTTGTCAGTATCGGGCTTATCCGCCCGATGGTGGGCCGCCTTGAGGTATATGACCAGACCCGCCGCTATCTGGTTATTACCCGACATCTTAACGCCCGCATCCTGAGCGATCTCGGCACGACCTTTCAAATTGAAAACCTGAGCTATTCTCCAGACGTAGTGACAACAACCAGTATTCCAGTTCGCGGATCCGCAGGTGAGTTGCTCGGCTATCTGAGCTGGAGGCCGGGTTTACCTGGCGTCCAGGCCGCTCGTGCAGCCGCCGGAGATATACGCCACATTGCGATGCTTGCCTCTGCGCTGATCCTTCTGTTTATTGCCCTGAGCAGCGCCGGGTTATATAAGCTGGCGAAAGAAGAGAAAATCGCGCGCAAAATTGCCCTGACGGACTGGTTGAGCCGCTTGCCAAACCGACGCGCACTGATCGAACACCTGGAGCAGTTGAGTGCGATGGGTGACAGTGAACTGATTAGCGTGGTGTTTATCGATCTCGATGGTTTTAAAGATATCAATGATATTTACGGGCATGATGTCGGCGACAGGTTGATTGCCACCCTTGCCCAGACGCTGCGCGAGAAGATCCCTACCGATGGTATGCTGGCGCGGATGGGGGGAGACGAATTCGCGATGACGCTCAGTGGGCCGTGGTCGATGGAGAAAGCGATCGAATTTGCCGAAAGCGTGTTGCAGTACCTTACGGCACCGGTCCGTATTGGTAAACGGACGATTCATATTGGTGCCAGTATTGGTATTGCCAGCGGGACGTTGGTGGAGTGCTCTAGTTCGGAACTGTTTCGCCGCGCCGATATTGCGATGTATCACTCTAAAATGACCGGCAAAGCCTGTATGACACTTTACAATGCCGAACTGAACAGCGCCCGCGAGCGGCAACTGTTGATCGAAAATGACATTCGTGAAGGGCTGGAGCGCGAGGAGTTTGATGTCTGGTATCAACCGATTGTTGATGCCCGTACGCAGGCGATGATTGGGGTGGAAGCTCTGGCGCGCTGGCCGCGTCGTCCGGGCGGTGAACTGAAGCCCGATGATTTTATTCCTGTGGCCGAAACCAGTGGCCTGATTTATGCGCTGGGCCAGTTTGTGCTGCGGCGTGCCTGCCAGCAATTAATGCCATTGAGTACGCTTAAGCTGTCGGTAAACATCTCGCCCGCGCAGTTTCGCGATCCGGAATTTGAAAACAAAGTGGCCAGCGTGCTGGGCACAACCCATTTTCCCGCGCGGCGGTTACAGCTTGAAGTGACGGAAACCTACGTACTGGAAAACCCGGAACGCGCGCGTGCGGCGATCGCCAATTTAAAAGCGCTGGGGACGGCGGTGGCGCTGGATGATTTTGGCACGGGGTATTCAAGCATCGGTTATTTACGGCGTTTTAATTTTGACACCATCAAAATTGATAAATCGCTGGCCGGTCTGGTGGATGATGATGAACAGGCGTCGGTGCTGGTGAGTGGCACCATCCGCATCGCCAGTGCGCTCGGCATGCAGGTGGTGGCAGAAGGGGTGGAAACAGAGAAACAGATGAAACTGCTGCGGCTGGCCGGTTGCGACCAGCTACAGGGTTATTATTACAGTGCGCCAAAACCGTTGAACGAGATTTTGCAACTGCCATTACAGCAGCAAGGCTGAACTAGTCGTTCTCTTTCGCCAGTGCTTCCAGCTTATCGCGGAACCCGGTGACGGAAATGGCCCGGTTGTCGGCGCGCCAGCGATCTTTTGCCGCGGGCGCTGAGCTTTGTACGGCAATCAGTTGCCAGCCGTCATCGGTTTTCAGCATCAGCGGCGAACCGCTGTCGCCTGGCAACGTATCGCACTGGTGCGACAGTACCGCATTTTGCGCCCACCCCGTCACCACACAATCCTGATGGCTGTATAACGTATCGAGGTGATCTTCCGGATAGCCGGACTGCGTCACTTTACGATCGGTTGCTTTCAGCGCCGCGGTGAGCGCATCTTTATCACCGGCGAACAGCGGCAGTGGCGTAATGCCGGAAGGCGGGTTACGCAGCACCACCAGCCCAAAATCCCAGGATGCGGCAGAAGAGGGGACGATCCAGCCGTCGCCGTCTGCTTTCAGGCGGTGCCCGAGCGAGGAATCGACCCGACCTTCAATATCGTGAATTTCATAGCGCCAGACGCCTTTTTGCGACACAAAACGCAGGGCGACGGCCTTATCCGCTTTACCGCGCGGCGGCGTTAACAGGCAATGCCCGGCGGTTAAGGCCAGGTGAGGAGAAATCAGCGTAGCGGTACACAAGTTGCCGCTGGCGGTTTCCAGTTGACCTATCGCATCCCATGGCGCTTTGGTCGGCGTGGTAACCCGGACACGATCATCATGCCCGAAAAACAGCGTCTTCACGTCGCTGGCGTTTACGGCGTCATCATCGCCTTCGTCAGCATGTCCAACAGCGGAAAACAAAAGCAGCGGTCCCAGCAACAGCACAACGGTTTTTCGCATATCACACTCGGGTGGGGGTAATTATGATTATTAAACGTAAGCCCAGGTTAATAAATATAGACGGGACGTGAAGAAAGTGGGAGTAAAATCAGCGCACTACATCAGTAAAGATAGAACTGGACGGCAATGATCGCGCAGATAATCAGCATCGCCAGGATCACTTCAAAACGATAACGTCGCAGCATATGCCCTCCAGAGAAAAGCGGCGCTTCGCCCGAAGGGTCAGCGCCGGTTAAACACGGCGCTCGTACGTTGAGCGCCGGATTCCATCACGTTTACTTATGCAGCCGGTTGTGCAGCCGGTTTAGCAGTGTGTTTTACGTGTTTAGTATGTTTAACGTGTTTTTTAGCAGCCTGAGCCTTCTGTTCTACAGCCGGTTTGGCAGCTTTTTTGTGGTGTTTTTTAACTTTTGCAGCCTGAGCTTTCTGTTCTACAGCCGGTTTAGCGGCTTTTTTGTGGTGTTTCTTAACTTTTGCAGCCTGAGCTTTCTGCTCTACAGCCGGTTTAGCGGCTTTTTTATGATGTTTCTGTACTTTTTTCACTGGTGCGGCAGTCGTGGTGGTCGTCGCAGTCGTGGTTGCAGCCGGAGCCGGAGTTGTTGTTGCAGTGTCGGCAGCGAAAGCAGCAGAAGACAGACCCATTGCAGCGGCAACAACCAGAGCTAATACTTTTTTCATTCCGATATCCTCGAATTGGTTTCTTCATTCAACCCCACTGCGGGGCCGTTGAAAGAACTATATCCATAAAAAATCACCACTTCCGTGAGTGATTGGTATCGGCGTGTAACGGAATGTACAGCGGGGATGTACAGCGAAAAATAGCGCGCCGGAACGCAGCTCCGGCGCGGGTTTACTACAGGTAACGGTGGGTGAGATGCTCGCGGAAATAGCGCACGTTGAGCGCCTCGCCAGTGGCGTTTTCGATCAGTTGCGCGGTACTGAAGCGGCTGCCATGTTGCCAGATATTTTGCCGCAGCCAGTCGAACAGTGCGGTGAAATCACCGGCGGCAATGGCGTCATCCAGCCCCGGTAGCGCGTTACGCGCGGCATGGAACAGTTGGGCTGCATACATGGCACCCAGCGTATAGGAGGGGAAATAACCAAAGCCGCCGTCGGTCCAGTGAATGTCCTGCATACAACCGTTACGGTAATTGCCTTCAGTGGAGAGTCCCAGCCATGCCTGCATTTTTTCGTTCCACAGTGCCGGAATATCCTCAACCTCAATTTCGCCATCCATCAGCGCGCGTTCGATCTCATAACGCAGGATCACATGCGCCGGATAGCTGACTTCGTCTGCATCGACGCGGATGTACCCCGGTTTTACGCGCTGATTCCAGGCAATAAAGTTGTGCTCTTCAAAGGCTGGCTGCATCCCGAAACGCTGTACGATGGCAGGTTGCAGGCGGCGCAAAAAGGCATCGCTGCGCCCGAGTTGCATCTCAAAAAAGAGGCTTTGCGACTCATGAATGGCCGTGGAGCGCGCGAGCGCGATGGGCTGGCCTGGCCAGTGACGCGGCAGGTTTTGCTCGTAACGCGCATGACCTGTTTCATGCACGACACCAAACAACGCGCTCAGTAGCTCATTTTCATCGTAGCGGGTGGTAATGCGCACATCCTCCGGCACGCCGCCGCAGAAAGGATGCGCACTCACATCCAGACGCCCGCCATTAAAATCAAAACCCAGCACCTGCATGGCCTGTAACCCCAGTTCACGCTGCGCATCAATGGGGAATGGCCCTTGCGGCGCAACCAGCGATTGCTGCGCCTGCTTCGCGACGGCTTTTTGCAACAGGTCCGGCAACCAGGATTTCATATCGCCAAACAGTGCATCCAGACGGGCGCTGGTCATATCCGGTTCAAATTTATCCAGCAGAGCGTCGTAAGGCGTGCAACCTTTGGCGTCCGCACGCAGTTTCGCCTCTTCACGGCTCAGCCTGACGACCTCTTTGAGGTTGGCGGAAAATCCGGCCCAGTCATTATTAGGGCGCTGTGTGCGCCAGGCGTGCTCGCATTTACTGCCCGCCAGCGACTGCGCTTCCACCAGCGCTTCTGGTAACAGGGCCGCTTCCTGGTAATGGCGGGTCATCTCACGCAGGTTGGCTTGTTCAATATCGTCCAGATCTTCTTGTTGCGCGGCCTGTATCCATTGACCGGTTTTCTTGTCGGTAAGGATCTGATGGCGCAATACGCTGAGTTCCGCCAGCGCTTCTCCCCGCGCGGCGCTTCCGCCCGGCGGCATCATGGCGAACATGTCCCAACTGGCGATGGCGGCGAGATGTGAAAAGCGCGACAGGCGAAGAAATGTGCGGGTGAGCTGTTGATAGTTTTGCTTATCCATAATGCCTCTGGTTGTGTTTTTCTGTCATAACCACCTAAAAGTAGTAGTTATGCTGCCGATAATGGGATTTGTACCATAATAGATAAATCTTATTTACATCACCAAATAACAACACAGCGCAGCGATAACCATGAATCCATTTGTATGGGTAATTTTTGCTCTGATGGCGCTTGATGCCGTGCGGGAGCTGATGGGCGCCTCGTCCATACTGGGGTTGTTTTAACAGGTCAACAGCGCAAATAAAAAACCCCGCGCAAGGGCGGGGTCATGATGCTGTTCGCGGCATTACCGCAGGCGAGCGTGGATCCTGCTGCCTACCAACACCGCGATAGCCAGCATTGCTGCAATAAAACCACCCACGCCATTCCAACCGTAACTGTGCCAGAACACCCCACCTAACGTGCCCGCCAGGCTGGATCCCAGGTAGTAGCTGAATAAATAGAGTGACGAGGCCTGGCCTTTGGCGCGTTTTGCACGCGGCCCAATCCAGCTACTGGCGACCGAGTGGGCGGCAAAGAAACCGGCGGTGAACAGCAGCATGCCAGCAAAGATCAGCCACAGCGACGAGAACAGTGTTAACAGCAAACCTATCAACATTATGCTGGTGGCACCCATCATCACCGGGCCACGGCCATATTTACTGGTCATCGCACCCGCTTTCGGCGAACTCCAGGTCCCTGTTAAGTAGGCCACGGACAACAGCCCGACCACCGCCTGGCTCAGCATCCACGGGGATTGCATCAGCCGGTAGCCAATGTAGTTAAACAGCGTGACGAACGACCCCATCAACAGAAAGCCTTCCAGAAAGAGCAGTGGCAGGCCTTTATCGCGCCAATGCAGCCGGAAATGAATAAACAGCGTTTTGGGACGCAGTGAGGACGGGCGGAAATGGCGCGATTCCGGCAAAATTTTCCAGAACATCAGCGCCGAGGCCAGTGCGAAGCAACCAATGGCCGCCAGCGCGATACGCCAGTTAAAAAAGTCGGTAAATACCCCGCTGATCAGGCGGCCGCTCATTCCACCAATAGAGTTGCCGCTGATGTACAACCCCATTGAGAAGGCGACAAAGCTGGGGTGGATCTCTTCGGTTAAATAGGTCATACCGACCGCCGCCACGCCGCTTAATGACAGGCCCAGCAGCGCGCGCATCACCAGAATGCCGTGCCAGCTGGTCATCATGGTCGACAGTAACGTACAGCAGGAGGCGAGTAACAGTGCGGTCACCATCACTTTTTTACGTCCAATCGCATCCGACAGCGGTCCGGTAAACAGCAAGCCGATCGCCAGCATCGCGGTCGAAACAGAAAGGGAGATACTGCTGCTGGCCGGCGAGACGCCAAACTCCTGGGAGAGCACCGGTAAAATCGGCTGTACACAATAGAGCAGGGCGAAGGTCGCTAACCCGGCGGAGAAGAGCGCCAGCGTCACGCGCATGAATTGGGGAGTACCACGTTTAATAAACTGTCCCGGCACAGAAACAGGTTTTTCGTTAACGACGCTTGCCGGCGCGGTGTCAACGGTAGTTGTACGACTCACTCGAGATCCTTAGCTTTTCATCCCGTGATTTTGGTGACGGGCTTACCACCTCATAAGGGTATGAAATGTGTAATATTCTGTCTAATATATTAATAATCTCAAATAAGACTTATTAAATATGAATATCGAGCTTCGCCATCTACGCTACTTTATTGCCGTTGCCGAAGAGTTGCATTTCGGTCATGCCGCCGCGCGGTTGAATATCTCGCAACCGCCGCTGAGCCAGCAGATCCAGATTCTGGAGCAGCAAATCGGCGCGCGTCTGCTGGCACGCACCAACCGCAGCGTATCGCTGACGCCTGCGGGCAAACAGTTTCTGGCCGATAGCCGGCAAATCTTAAGTCAGGTGGATGACGCCGCGGCTCGCGCGGCGCGTTTGCATCAAGGGGAAACCGGTGAGTTACGCATCGGTTTTACCTCATCGGCACCCTTTATCAAAGCTGTCTCCGACACGCTGTCATCGTTTCGTCAACGCTACCCGGATGTGCATTTGCAAACGCGGGAAATAAACACCCGTGAACAGATAGCACCGTTAAACGAAGGGGGCCTGGATTTGGGGTTAATGCGTAATACGCAACTGCCGGAAACGCTGGCATGGCAGGTGATCTTGCGTGAACCGCTGCTGGCTATGATCCACCGCAACCACCCCTTAGCCGCGCGTGAGGCGGTATCGCTGGTGGAACTGGCGCAGGAACCGTTTGTCTTTTTCGATCCGCATGTGGGCACTGGCTTGTATGACGATATTCTTGGGCTGATGCGCCGTTACCACCTGACGCCGACGATTGCGCAGGAGGTCGGCGAAGCCATGACCATTATTGGTCTGGTGGCGGCCGGCATGGGGGTGTCGATTCTGCCTGCCTCTTTCCGGCGTGTAGAATTGCGTGAAATGCGTTGGGTACCGATTACCGAACCGGATGCGGTGTCGGAAATGTGGCTGGTATGGTCAAAACACCATGAACAGGGAACGGCGGCGGCGCGTTTTAAACAGCATCTGCTTGCCGTGGCGGGCGGATGATTTTTGCACATAAGTCCTTGCAAAATGTGCTGTAAATCACAAGCCGGGGTAAAAATTTGACGACGACCCGTGAAGTGCTTCACCATAGCTCAAAAGTTTATTTCGAAGCGCGAAAATAAGGGAGTCAGAGGTGGTTGCTGATAGTCAGCCTGGGCATATTGATCAAATTAAGCAGACCAATGCAGGGGCAGTGTATCGCCTGATTGATCAGCTTGGCCCGGTGTCGCGCATCGACCTTTCCCGACTGGCGCAACTTGCGCCCGCGAGTATCACCAAAATCGTCCGTGAAATGCTCGAAGCGCACCTGGTGCAGGAAACGGAAATTCAGGAACCCGGCAGCCGGGGGCGTCCGGCTGTGGGGCTGACGGTGGAAACCGAAGCCTGGCACTATCTTTCACTGCGCATCAGCCGGGGCGAAATCTTCCTCTCCTTGCGCGATCTCAGCAGCAAACTGGTCGTGGAAGATCGCCTCGAACTGCCGCTTGTTGATCCGTTACCGTTACTGGAACGCGTCACGTCGCATATTGATCGTTTCTTTACCCGCCATCAGAACAAGCTGGAGCGTTTGACTGCTATCGCCATTACGCTGCCGGGCATTATTGATACGGAAAACGGCATCGTTCACCGCATGCCGTTTTATGACGATGTCAAAGATATGCCGTTGGGCGAAGTGCTGGAGAATCACACTGGTGTGCCAGTGTATGTGCAGCATGACATCAGCGCGTGGACAATGGCGGAAGCGCTGTTTGGCGCATCGCGCGGCGCGCGGGATGTGATTCAGGTGGTGATCGATCATAACGTGGGTGCCGGGGTGATCACCGACGGGCGCTTACTGCATGCCGGGAGCAGCAGTCTGGTGGAAATCGGCCATACCCAGGTCGATCCCTACGGTAAACGCTGCTATTGCGGCAACCACGGTTGTCTCGAAACCATCGCCAGCGTAGAAAGCGTGCTGGAACTGGCGCAGCGGCGAATGAGCCAGTCAATGAGTTCGATGCTGCATCAAAAACCGCTAACGGTAGAGTGGCTGTGTCAGGCCGCACAGCAGGGGGATCTGCTGGCAAAAGACATTATCAACGGTGTTGGCGCCAATATTGGTCGTATCCTTGCCATCATGGTGAATTTGTTCAATCCGCAAAAAATATTGATTGGTTCGCCACTCAGCAAAGCCGCAGATATCCTCTTTCCCGCCATTACCGATTGCATTCGCCAACAGGCGCTGCCGGCTTACAGTAAACACATCAGCGTTGAGAGCACCCAGTTCACCAACCAGGGCACCATGGCCGGTGCGGCGCTGGTAAAAGACGCGATGTATAACGGATCGTTGCTGATTCGTCTGTTGCAGGGGTAACAATTTTGCACTGTTGCCCTAAAAATTGCGCTACCTCAAGCTGAGTCCTGTGCACTTAACTTAGACTTTCCCCACTGAATTATTTTCCTGGTTTATATTTTCGTTGAACAACGGTGGGGTTCGTCATGCTTAAGCGTTTCTTTGTAACGGGTACAGACACTTCTGTCGGCAAGACAGTGGCGTCCCGCGCGCT
The DNA here is from genome assembly GCF_900094925.1 of Kosakonia oryzendophytica. Classification (GTDB taxonomy): domain Bacteria; phylum Pseudomonadota; class Gammaproteobacteria; order Enterobacterales; family Enterobacteriaceae; genus Kosakonia; species Kosakonia oryzendophytica. The sequence continues at coordinate 94,405 of NZ_FMAY01000009.1, forward strand.
ACTACAGGCGCTGGCTGCCAGCGGCAAAACAGTGGCAGGCTACAAACCTGTCGCTAAAGGAAGTAAAGAGACGCCGGAAGGGCTGCGCAATAAAGATGCGCTGGTGCTGCAAAGCGTTTCATCGCTGGAGTTACCTTACCAGGCGGTAAACCCTATCGCGTTAAGCGAAGAAGAGAGCAGCGTTGCACATAGCTGCCCAATCAATTACACCCTGTTATCCAACGGCCTGGCGAATTTGTGCGACCGGGTTGATCATGTGGTGGTTGAAGGCACCGGCGGCTGGCGCAGCCTGATGAATGACTTACGCCCGCTCTCTGAATGGGTGGTGCAGGAGCAAATGGCGGTGGTGATGGTGGTGGGGATCCAGGAGGGGTGCCTTAACCATGCACTTCTGACCGCACAGGCGATTGCCAGCGACGGCCTGCCGCTGATTGGCTGGGTCGCCAACCGTATCAATCCGGGTCTGGCACATTATGCAGAAATCATCAATGTACTGAGCAAAAAACTGCCTGCGCCGCTGGTCGGTGAACTGCCGTACTTGCCGCGCCCGGAACAACGTGATTTGGCGCAGTACATTAATCTGCAAATGGCAACCGGCATGCTGGTGGCCGACCGTGTTTTAGCCTGAAAAAACCCTCCGCATGGAGGGTTTTGCCTGACCGTCAGGCGTCGCTGTGAATATTGAGCACGCGGCGCGTTCTGCCGGAACTTAAATAATCCGCAATGTAGTCCTGAGATATTTCTCCGTTGTAACGCCCCTCTTCGTCGACGATGGGCATCCAGCTGGTATTGCTTTCATACAGTTTCGACAGCACCACGCGCAGGTTATCTTCCGCTTTGCCGGTGATGCGGAACGGATGCAGCAGATCTGCGCAGCGCCCGGCGGCGTTTCGCGCTTCGCGGCGTTTGACAAAACCCAACGGTTTACCCGCGTTATCCACCACGGTAATCGCCCGGATATCGTGATCGTCCATTGTGGCGAACGCCTCCGCCGCAGAGGTGGATTCGCGCACGGTGAGAGTGGGTTGTTGATCCGTGACATCGCCTGCGGAGACCAGCAGCAACCGCTTGAGTGTTCTGTCCTGGCCCACAAAGCTTCCCACAAATTCATTGGCCGGTTTGGCTAACAGCTCATCCGGGCTGGCGCACTGCACAATGCGCCCCTGGCGGAACACCGCAATGTGATCGCCCAGTTTTAGCGCTTCATCAATGTCGTGACTGACCAGCATGACGGTTTTTTTTCAGCGTGCGCTGCATGTCGAGAAACTGATTCTGGATCACTTCACGGTTAATCGGGTCGACGGCACCAAAGGGTTCATCCATCAGCAGCACCGGCGGATCGGCTGCCAGTGCGCGGATCACGCCGATACGCTGCTGCTGCCCGCCGGACATCTCGCGCGGATAGCGGTGGAGGAATTTTTTGGCATCGAGCGCCACCATCTCCATCAGTTCTTCGGCACGGGTTTTACAGCGGGCTTTATCCCAGCCAAGCATGCGTGGCACCACCGTAATGTTCTCTTCAATGGTCATATTAGGAAACAGACCAATTTGCTGAATAACATAGCCAATATTGCGCCGCAGACTGACGGTATCCATCGCGCTGGTGTCTTCACCGTTGATCAAAATCGTCCCACTGGAGGGGGTGATCAGGCGGTTGATCATTTTCAGTGTGGTGGTTTTACCACAGCCCGATGGGCCAAGCAGAACGCACATTTCACCTTCAGGCACTTCCAGGCTGACATTGTCAACAGCCTTGAAGGTCTGGCCGTTTTTTTGCGTAAATTGTTTGGTCAGATTGTCGAGTTTAATCATTAACGGATCCCCTTCGGCGTAAGCACAATTTGTAAGCGATGCAGTAACCAGTCGAGCACGATAGCGAGAAAACAGATCATCAGCGCCCCGGCAATCAACATACGGAGGTCGCTGCCGCCAATGCCGTTAAGCAACAGCAGACCCAGTCCGCCCGCGCCAATTACGGCGGCGATCGCCATCACGCCGATATTCATCACCACGGCGGTGCGAATACCGCCAAAAATGACCGGTAGCGCCATCGGGATCTCTACCCAGCGCAGACGTTGCCAGAACGTCATGCCGATACCACGACCTGCTTCACGCAGACCCGGCGGCAGGCTGTCGAGCGCGGTATGTGTGTTGCGTACAATCGGTAGCAGTGAATAGAGAAAGACGGCGGTAATGGCAGGCACGGCGCCAATACCCTGACCGATCAGCGAAAAGAGTGGGATCATCAAACCAAACAGCGCAATTGAGGGGATCGTTAGCACCAGCGTGGCGATGCCCAATACCGGGGTTGCCAGCCATTGATGGCGGACGATTAAAATCCCCAGCGGTACGCCAATCACAATCGCCAGTCCCACCGCCAGCGCGACCAGCCACAGGTGCTGGAATGTCAACGCCGCCAGATAGCCCGCGTTTTCCATCATGTAATGAATCGTGTCCATAGGCGCTCCTTATAACACCCCTTTTTCGTGCAGAAAGTCGCTGGCGACCTGCTGCGGCGTCTGGTGATCAATATCGACTTTGGCGTTCAGGGTCATGATGACGTCATTATTGAGCAACCCTGAGAGGCTATTCAGTGCCTCTTCAAGCCCCGGATTGGCCGCCAGCGTGTCTTTGCGCACCACCGGCGTCACCGCGTAGCTGGGGAAGAAGCCTTTGTCATCCTCCAGCACTTTCAGATCGAACCCTTTCACACGTCCATCGGTGGTGTAAACCAGCCCGGCATCGACAAAACCGTCGCGAATGGCGTTATAGACAAGGCCGGGATCCATCTGGCGGATTTGCGGGCGATCCAGTTCCATGGCATAGGCCTGTTGTAACGGTTTCATACCGTCGCTACGCCCGGAGAACTCCAGATCCAACCCGAGCAACCAGTTCTTTTTCGGGTCGGATTTACGGATCTGCTCAATCTTCGCCACCATTTCTGACAGGGTGTTGATATGTTCGGCTTCCGCGCGTTTGCGCTGCATGGCGAACGCATAGGTATTGTTCATATCTGCGGGCTTCAGCCAGACCAACCCGTGTTGGGCATCCAGGCGTTTCACCGTTTCATACGATTCCTGTGGTGACATCCGCTTGTTGATATGGTTGAAGATGATCAGCGAGGTGCCGGTGTACTCCCATGTCATATCAACCTGCTTATTAATCATGGCGTTACGGGAAATTACCGTGGCGATATTGGTTTGCGGCTGCACCTGAAAACCTCTTTTTTGCAGGTACAGCACGGTCAGGGCGGACAAAATATGCTGCTCGGTAAAACTTTTGGTGGCGAGGATTAACGGTGCGGCTTGGGCGCTGGCGCTAAACAACGCGATGGCGACCAGGGCTCCCAGCAATCGGCTCAGTCGTTTCATTGGCATTCCTTGTTATGTACTCAGGCTGTGTGCGGGCTCAGATAACGGCCCAGTGCTGCCAGCAGGGTATCGAGGATCAGGGCGAACAGTGCGGTTGCCGCCGCGCCTAAGATCAAGGTTGGAAAATCGTTCAGGTAGATACCGGGGAAAATCAGCTCGCCGTAACTGCTGGCACCAATCAAAAAAGCCAGCGGCGCAGTGCCGACGTTGATAGCGGTGGCAATGCGCACGCCGGAGAGTATCACTGGCAGGGCACTGGGCAGCTCCACCTGGCGCAACCGTTGCCATTTGGTCATACCGATCCCGTTCGCCGCCTCCAGTAATGAAGGGGGCACGGAACAGAGGCCGGCATAGGTGTTGCGTACTATCGGCAGCAACGAGGCCAGGAACAGTGCGATGATGGCCGGTGTATCGCCGATACCAATCACCACCATCGCCAGTGCCAGCACTGCCAGCGGCGGCAGGGTATTGCCAACATTAAAGAGTTGCATCACGTATTCCGCCACACCGCGTGCCGCGGGTCGGCTAAGGGCGATACCACTGGGAATCCCTACTAGCAGCGCAAAAAACATGGAACTGAACACCAGAATCACATGTTGTTGCCCGAGGTAGAGCAAATCAACCTGGCGGGCTTTAACGGTTTCCGGTCCGATTCCCCAGACCAGCAGAGCCAGAACAACGGCAATCCCGGCGAGAAAGAGCAGGGCGCGCGTAAGCGTGGAGGTGTGCATTGCAGTGTGTCTCCCTGTTTGCATGCGTTGTGGCAACAGACGTTGCATGTTGTTATGCCATGTTCGGCAGGGTGTGTTGAGCTATAGCAAGCACCTGGGAAGGATTCCAGTAAATGGCGTCGGTTTTGACACATCGTCAGGTGCCGCGTCACGGGCTCAAGCCGGATGGCGTAACGGCTGTATACAGTGCCTAAAGAATTGTCTTAAAAGCGAAGCATGTAAGTGACACTGTCACTAACGAGGGGGCGCAGAGATGTGTCCCGATCGCCTGATCGGGAGGGAAATTAACGAAAAAGGGGTTTTTGTGCGACCGGGATCAGCAAGCGGGATTGCCAGTCCGCCAGCGTAAGCTGCGCCAGTAAGCCCAGCGCATGCCAGAAAGGATGCCTGGCCTCGTCGCTGAATACGGTGAGAAAACGCCCGGCCCACGGCAGCAGATGCCAGGCCAGCAGTTGATCGCAGGCAACACGGTTGCCTTGTTCTGCCAGCCACGCTGCCAGCAACAGCAATGCGCCGAAGTGATCTTCCGGCTCATTTTGCGTACTGTCGAAAACGACGCTGTTTTCGCGCATCCACTGGCGCAGCGCCAGTGTGGAGTCGCCAAACAGCACACTTTCTTTATCCAGCCACACCGAGCCCCACGGCGGTGCGGGCAACGCGTGAGGACCAATCAGTAAACGCTGCCAGGCGTCCTGCAATGGCTCATCGCTGGTTGTGGTAAAAGCCGCTACCAGCGGCTGAAGGACGGCTTGTGGCAGCGGCCATTGCTCAACCCAGTCATCCTGTTTAAACGCGGCAATCAGCGGTGCTGCGGGTTCGCTGTCCGGTGGATAATAAAAGAGTGCGCCCAGCACGCGGGCGGTAAAAATGAATGCTTCACGGGTATCGTCAGTCATGGTCTTCCTGATAATGTCGGTCAACGTCGTTTAGAGAGGCCGGACAGGGCGCAAACCGCTGTCCGGCACGTACGCGGTTAACCCGCAACGGCAACGCCGACGGTCATATGCAGCCCGTAAAACAGGCCGCGTCCCACGACTTCGCCCGCCACCACCAGCACGATCCCGGCCAGCAGACTGATCACCTGCGGTTGCTTACGCATCACCAGCGGGCAGATCCAGCACCCCAGCCCGAGCGCCACCAGCGCTAAACGCCATACCTGTAGCATGCCGTAATCTGGCACCAGCGCGATGGCCTGCTGTACCGAACTGTGGATTTCGCCTAATTGCACGCTTTGTAACATCACCACTGCACAGCTCGCCACCAGGGCGGCAACGCTCACCGCCGCAAAACGGGATGCGTTATAACGCATCCCCGCCAGCCTTAGCAGCAGCGCCCCCAGTAGCGGCCCGCCAATCAGCATCGTCAGGAAAAAGCTGGCGGTGGTGTAACCGTTGTGCCAGGTGGGAACGGTATCGATTTGGTAAACACGCGTCATCGCCCAGACAAACAGCACACCCAGCACCATGCTGACAACCAGCCATAAGCGCCCGAGCGCAACCGGCATTTTGCCAAGCCATGTCAATAGCCACCAGACACCGCCCACGGCGAAAAACAGCGACCCGGCGGCGATTTCATTACTCAACGCCGATGCGCCCACACGGTTCAGGGAGTTAAATGCCCGCAGCGGTGAGCCGAGGTGCATCATCGAGGCAATAAAGCCAATGCCCATCAAGATCCACAGCAAAAGCTGGCTGCGCACAATGCTTGCCTGTGTACGCTGATCCCCGGAGGTAGCCATCCAGCCAAGGCCGGTGACGATTAATCCACCTGCAACACACTGACCGAGCACGGTAAACAGCACCAGCGGCCATTCATGCCATCCGCTTCCCATGTCACACCTCCTGCGGGTTTGCCAGATAGCCGGTGGTATCCCCTGTCGGGCGGCTGTTGGCGTTGGGTTTGATGACAATATTCGGCCGGGTAAAGTGCGATGCCGGCAACGGCGCGATAGCGGCGAGTGAACCATGCTGTTTGCGCAATTCGTCGATGGGGCCAAAATCCAGCGCCCGTAACGGACAGGACTCGACGCAGATCGGCTTTTTGCCCTGCGCGACACGGTCATAACACCCGTCGCACTTGGTCATATGCCCTTTCGCGGCATTGTATTGCGGCGCACCATACGGGCAGGCCATATGGCAGTAGCGACAGCCGATACACACATCTTCATCCACCACCACAAAGCCATCTTCGCGTTTATGCATAGCGCCGCTTGGGCAGACTTTGGTACAGGCCGGATCGTCACAGTGGTTACAGGAAAGAGAGAGGTAATAGGCAAAAACGTCCTGATGCCAGATACCCTGATCCTCCTGCCAGTTGCCGCCGGCATATTCGTATACGCGGCGGAAACTGACATCCGGGGTTAAATCCTTGTAATCTTTACAGGCCAGCTCGCAGGTTTTACAACCGGTGCAGCGGGCGGAATCAATAAAAAAACCATACTGCCTAGTCATCCGCTACTCCTTAAACCTTTTGGATGTCGACCAGATTTGTGTGCTGCGGGTTGCCTTTCGCCAGCGGCGAGGGGCGGTGGGTGGTCAGAGTGTTGATACAGCCGCCATGATCGACACGATCGCCGTCCATATTGGCCTGATGCCATGCGCCCTGGCCCATTGCGCTGACCCCCGGCATAATGCGTGGCGTCACTTTTGCGGCAATCCGCACTTCGCCACGGTCGTTAAACACGCGCACCATATCGCCATTGGCGATGCCGCGTTGTTGCGCATCGATGGGGTTGATCCACACTTCCTGGCGGCAGGCTTCTTTCAGCACATCAATGTTGCCGTAGCTTGAGTGGGTACGCGCTTTATAGTGGAAGCCAAACAGTTGCAGCGGGTACTGACTGCGTGCCGGTGAGTCCCAACCTTCAAAGGTTGATGCATACACTGGCAGCGGATTAATGACCTCATCTTTTTCCAGCTCCCAACTGCTGGCGATTTTCGCAAGTTGGCTGGAGTAGATTTCGATTTTGCCTGACGGGGTTTTCAGTGGGTTGGCTTGCGGATCGTCACGGAATTTTTTATAGGCGACAAAGTGACCATTCGGATCTTTGCGCTTGTAAATCCCCATCTCCTTGAGCGCGTCGTAGGTGGGCAACTGCGGATCTTTCGCCACCATTTTAGCGTACAGATACTTCAGCCACTCTTCCTGGGTGCGTCCTTCGGTGAAGCGCTGGTAAATATCTGGCCCCAGGCGGCGGGCGATTTCGCTGGTGATCCAGTAAATCGGTTTACGCTCAAACTTCGGTGTGGTCACCGGTTGGAGGAAGATCAGGTAACCCATGTTCCCGGCATAATCGTTGGGAATGATATCTTCCTGTTCCACGGTCATCAGATCCGGCAGCAGGATATCGGCGTACAAGGCTGATGAAGTCATGAAATTCTCAATCACCACGATCATTTCGCATTTGCTGTCATCCTGCAGCATATCGTGGGTGTGATTGATATCGCCATGCTGGTTTGTGAGGGTATTGCCCGCGTAGTTCCAGATGAACTTAATCGGCACATCCAGTTTGTCTTTTCCGCGCACACCGTCGCGGGTGGCAGTCATTTCCGGTCCATGGTCAATGGCATCGGTCCAGGTAAAACAGGAGATTGATGTTTTGACCGGGTTTTCCGGCATCGGCATCCGTTCGATGGTGATGGTGTAAGTGGATTCCCGCGCACCGCTGTTACCGCCATGAATGCCGACATTACCGGTGAGGATGGGCAGCATGGCGATTGCCCGCGAGGTCAGTTCACCGTTGGCCTGGCGTTGCGGTCCCCAGCCCTGGCAGATATACGCCGGTTTCGTTGTGCCGATTTCGCGGGCCAGTTTAATGATCTTATCGGCAGGAATACCGGTGATATGGGCAGCCCACTGCGGTGTTTTTGCCACGCCGTCATCGCCCTGTCCCAGAATGTAGGCTTTGTAGTGCCCGTTGGCGGGCGCGTCTGCTGGCAGCGTTTTCTCGTCGTAGCCCACGCAATAGGTATCCAGGAACGGTTGATCGACGAGGTTCTCGGTGATCAACACCCAGGCCATTCCTGCCACCAGCGCGGCATCGGTTCCCGGACGAATCGGGATCCACTCATCTTCGCGCCCGGCGGCGGTGTCGGTATAACGCGGGTCAATCACCACCATCCGTGCATTGGAACGCTCGCGCGCCTGCTCCAGATAATAGGTGATGCCGCCGCCGCTCATACGGGTCTCTGCGGGGTTGTTACCAAACATCACCACCAGTTTGCTGTTTTCGATGTCTGAGGTGCTGTTCCCATCATTGGAGCCGTAGGTGTAGGGCATGGCGCAGGAGATTTGCGCGGTGCTGTAGGTGCCGTACTGGTTAAGGAAACCGCCGTACATGGCCATCAGACGGGCAATAATGGAGGCTGAAGGGGAAGAGCGGGTAATGTTTCCACCGACGATACCGGAAGAGTAATTAATGTAGACTGCTTCGTTACCGTATTTCTGTACCACGCTTTTTAAACTGTTGGCGAGGGTATCCAGCGCCTCATCCCAGCTAATGCGTTCAAACTTACCCTCGCCGCGTTTGCCCACGCGCTTCATCGGGTAGTTCAGGCGATCCGGGTGGTTGATGCGCCGACGAATCGAACGCCCGCGTAAGCAAGCGCGGACCTGGTGGTTGCCATACTGATCATCGCCGGTATTATCTGTTTCAACCCAGTAAACTTCGTTATCCCTGACGTGTAAGCGCAATGCGCAGCGACTGCCGCAGTTTACGGAGCAGGCGCCCCATACCACTTTATCCGGAGCGGGTTGCATGGCTTGCTGCACTGCGGCCGCGGCGGAACGCATACCGAAAGGGAGATGAAAACTACCGGCAGCCAGCGCAAGCGACCCGAGCGCAGTGGATTTCACCAGCGTTCGTCGGCTTATGCCACCGCTGTGTTCGGTTTCAGACATAGCTCACTCCATTATTATTTATAATTAAAAGAAATTACCCGCCAAATTAATAAGCAGGCTAACAATAGAGTGATCGTACCCACCATGGGGTAGGGAAATATTAACCGTGATCAAGTTGAGGATAATCCCCCAATATTCAGGGGGATTATATTTACTGCGCGTCGGTGCCTTGTTCGCCCTGCGGCGCGGCACCGCTATTGCGGATGTACAGAATTTTGTAGGTATCATTGGCACAATGCCCAACGACCTGGGCACCTGCCTGATCGGCCTGGTCATTGGGCACAATTTTCAGGCTAAAACCAGATTCCGGAACGCCATTATTCATAATGCGCTGCTGGATGTCTGTTTTGACGCGCTCGCAGGAATCCGGCGCGGCAAATGCCGGAACACATGCCCCCAGCAGTAGTGCACAAATCCAACGTGAAGCGTGCATCCTCGTCTCCTTTTTATTTAACCCGTATTAAGCTTAGCACTTCCCGCGTAAGCGAAAGGTAAATATCTGAATAATCTGAATAAGCTAGATAGAAAAGCAGAGAAACCACCAGGGGGCTGCCCTATATTGGATAGGATTTGCTAATATATGCGCAATACAGAAGAAAAATGTGGTGAACCCGTTGAAAAAACAGCTATTAGTCATCTCTCTCGCCGTGTTATTAGCCGGATGTGATGATGCGAAAGGACCGGTATCGTTTACGCCAGAGATGGCCAGTTTTTCAAATGAATTTGATTTTGATCCGCTGCGTGGCCCGGTAAAAGATTTCAGCCAGACGTTGCTCAACGATAAGGGTGAAGTGACCAAGCGCGTGACCGGCACGCTGTCGAAGGAGGGGTGTTTCGATACGCTGGAGCTTCACGACCTGGAAAACAATAGCGGCGTGTCGTTGGTATTGAATGCGAACTACTATGTTGATGCCGATTCTCAGGAGAAGCGCTTGCGCTTGCAGGGGAAATGCCAGCTGGCGGAGTTCCCTGCGGCGGGTGTGACTTGGGATACGGATGACAACGGTTTTGTTGTGCTTGCCCGCGGTAAAGATATGGAAGTGAAGTACCGCTACGATGAGGAAGGATACCCGCTGGGTAAATCCACCACCTCGAAAGAGGAACATTTAACGGTGGCCTCCACGCCCTCCAAAGATAAGCGCAAGAAGCTCGATTACACAGCGGTCAGTACGTTGAATGATAAACCGCTGGGCAACGTGAAACAGAGCTGTGATTACGACAGCCACGACAACCCGATCAGTTGCAGCCTGGTGATGATCGATAACAGTGTAACGCCATCGGTGGAACGCAAATTCAGCATCAAAAATACCATCGATTATTATTGATGCCAGTGCCCGCCGCGCTTATTGCGCGGTGGGTTTCAGCAGCGTAGAGCCAGTTTTATGCGCGGCCAGGTATTGCTGCTGAAAAATGCACATGCGGATGGTATTGCGGTATTCACCATTAATAAAAAATTCATGGATCAGTTCGCCTTCCACCATAAATCCCAGCTTGCGATAGATGTGAATGGCCTTTTCGTTTTCTTTATCAACGATGAGATAGAGCTTATAGAGGTTGAGTACGGTAAAACCGTAATCCATGGCCAGCCTGGCTGCCTTTGATGCCAGGCCTTTGCCCTGATGCTCCGGCGAAATAATGATCTGAAACTCCGCCCGGCGATGCACATGGTTAATTTCCACCAGTTCAACCAGCCCGGCTTTTTCGCCTTCGCACTCCACCACAAAACGGCGCTCGCTCTGATCGTGGATGTGCTTATCATACAAGTCAGACAGTTCAACGAAGGCTTCGTACGGCTCTTCAAACCAGTAGCGCATCACGCTGGCGTTATTATCAAGCTGGTGGACAAAGCGCAGATCTTCGCGCTCGAGCGGGCGCAAACGAACGCTGCTGGCGTCACTCATGAGACATCCTTTTGCAGTGAGAGAGGTGGGCGCTAAGCGCGCCCGAAAGCGATTACTGAATTTGGCGACCGGTGCGGCGATCCAGACAACGCAGGGTATTCGGTTCCCAGTAAGCGTTCACGTTAGTGCTTTTCTGGCAGTTATCCTGGGCATCAAAAGCCACGTCAGTTTTGTCCCACTCTTTCTCTACGCGTTTATTCACTTTATTGCGCAGGCTGCGCGTGTCATTCCATTGCTCTTTTTCCATCGAGGCCTGTTGACGGCTTTGGGCCGAGTCGCCGGATTCGATCACCAGTCGGTTGGTTTCAGCCAGAGCGGAAGTGGTGTACACGATGGCACCCAGCGTCAGCATAGCGGTGAGGCACAGGCGTTTGCTAAGTGTAGTTGTCATTGCGATTTCCTTATTTGTGAGAAACAAAAGGCGTACGTTTCTATTCTATGCGATCTCAGCCATCCGGGATACCGGGCGCTCTGACTGAGAGCATTATCGGGTATGATGGTTCAACCAATATTGAATAATAGTGCCAAAAATGTTCAAAACGACACTGCTTTTCTTTGCCACAGCATTGTGTGAAATCGTCGGCTGTTTTCTGCCCTGGCTGTGGCTGAAGCGTGGCGCAACGCCATTGTTACTGGTGCCAGCGGCGCTGGCGCTGGCCCTGTTTGTCTGGTTATTGACGTTGCATCCGGCGGCAAGTGGGCGGGTTTATGCCGCTTACGGCGGAGTGTATGTCTGTACCGCGCTGCTGTGGTTGCGCATGGTGGACGGAGTAAAACTCACTCTATATGACTGGCTGGGTGCCGCAGTGGCGATGTGTGGAATGTTGATCATTGTCGCCGGATGGGAGCGCGCATAAGCCTCCGTTTTTTGTGACCAAAAGCGTATTTTCTGATCAACCTACTTGTATGGTAGTAGTCCAAGAGCGTAGATTTCCTGCATTACGTTAAGACGATGCAAGGAATAACCGAATGAAGATCGTAGGGGCTGAAGTTTTTGTTACCTGTCCAGGGCGCAATTTTGTCACCTTAAAAATCACTACCGACGAGGGGATTGTCGGGCTGGGCGATGCCACCCTTAACGGGCGTGAGCTCTCTGTCGCGTCCTACCTGAAAGATCATCTTTGCCCGCAGCTCATTGGCCGCGATGCCCATCGTATCGAAGATATCTGGCAATTTTTCTATAAAGGTGCCTACTGGCGTCGCGGTCCGGTGACCATGTCGGCGATTTCCGCGGTGGACATGGCGCTGTGGGACATCAAAGCCAAAGCCGCCAATATGCCGCTGTACCAACTGTTGGGCGGTGCGTCGCGCGAGGGGGTGATGGTTTATTGCCACACCACCGGACATACCATTGAGGATGTGCTGGAAGATTATGCCCGGCATAAAGAGATGGGTTTTAAGGCCATTCGCGTCCAATGCGGTGTGCCGGGCATGAAAACCACTTATGGCATGGCAAAAGGCAAAGGTCTGGCCTACGAGCCGGCAACCAAAGGGCAGTGGCCGGAAGAGCAATTATGGTCGACGGAGAAATACCTCGATTTTACGCCGAAACTGTTCGACGCCGTGCGCAATAAGTTTGGTTTCCACGAGCATCTGCTGCACGACATGCACCATCGCCTGACGCCGATTGAAGCTGCGCGTTTTGGTAAGAGCATCGAACCGTACCGCATGTTCTGGATGGAAGATCCGACCCCGGCGGAAAATCAGGAATGCTTCCGGCTGATCCGCCAGCATACCGTTACCCCGATTGCCGTCGGCGAAGTGTTTAACAGCATCTGGGATTGCAAGCAGCTGATCGAAGAGCAGTTGATTGACTATATCCGTACCACTATTACTCACGCAGGCGGCATTACCGGTATGCGTCGCATTGCCGATTTTGCATCCCTTTATCAGGTTCGCACCGGCTCTCATGGCCCGTCTGATTTGTCACCGATTTGTCACGCCGCCGCACTGCATTTCGACCTGTGGGTACCGAACTTTGGCGTACAGGAATATATGGGTTACTCCGAACAGATGCTCGAGGTTTTCCCGCACAACTGGCGTTTTGAAGATGGGTATATGCATCCGGGCGATAAACCGGGGCTGGGTATCGAGTTTGATGAAAAACGGGCGGCAAAATATCCCTACGACCCGGCGTACTTACCGGTCGCCAGACTGGAAGACGGCACATTATGGAACTGGTAACGCTGAATTAAGGCATTCCCGCATGCCTCTACGCAGGCGGGGATAACGATAAAAAGTAACACCATAAATAAATGTGGGTTATATATGAAATTTATCAACGATAGCTTTATGATTGGCAATGCTCGCGGTGTGCAATTATATCAGGATATCGCAAAAGGATTACCAATCATTGATTACCATTGTCATCTCGACGCCAGGGAAATATACGAAAATAAGAACTACGATAACATCACTCAGTTATGGTTAGCAGGTGACCATTATAAATGGCGTGCAATGCGTGCCAATGGGATTGAAGAGAAATACATTACCGGGGATGCCAGCGCTGAAGAGAAATTTGCCGCATGGGCGCAAACAGTAGAAGCAAGTTTCGGTAACCCGCTTTACCACTGGACTCACCTTGAGTTGCATCATTATTTTCATTGTGACGAGTTGCTGGATAGCCATAACTGGAAAGAGATCATGGAGCATTGCAACAGTTTATTATCTGGGGCGGATTTTTCACCGCGACAGTTAATTACACGCGCCAATGTTGAAGTGATTTGCACGACCGATTCTCCGCTCGACTCTTTGTATTATCATCAACGACTAAGTGAAGAGTCTGACTTCCCAGTAAAAGTATTACCCACGTTCCGCCCTGATGAGGTTTTTGAAAATAACGCGAAAGCGTTCTCTCTATTTATTGATAAATTGTCTGATATAACAGCAATAAATATTGCTACTTTTGCTGATTTCTCCGCGGCTATTGGTGAACGCATCCGTTTCTTTCACCAAACGGGGTGTCGTGTCTCCGATCATGGGCCCGTTGAGATTCATTATAAATCCGCAAGTGAGACGACAGTTTCGTCACTCTTTTTGCGTAAAAGAGCAGGGCAGGCGTTAAGCAAGGACGAAAGTATTATTCTTAATAGCGCTATTTTTATCATGCTCGCACACCATTATAAAAAACATAATTGGGCAATGCAGATCCATTTTGGTGCTATTCGCAATAACAATACCAAAATGCATCAACTTCTGGGTATTAATACAGGTTTTGATGCGTTAACAGATCAATATCAACTGGCAGAAAATCTGAATGGATTGTTAGATGCCATGGCGAAAGACAATGCCTTGCCGAAGACTATCCTGTACAACCTTAATGCCAGCTATAACGATCTTGTGGCTACGACTATCGCGAATTTCCAGTCTGCGGATTGCGGTGTTAAATCACCGATGCAATTGGGATCAGGCTGGTGGTTTAATGATACACGTCGGGGCATGGAGAACCAGCTTGCTTGCCTGGCCGATCAGGGCTTGTTGATGAACTTTGTTGGCATGCTTACGGATTCTCGTAGCCTTGTATCTTATACCCGACATGATTATTTCAGACGGATTTTATGCAACCTTATTGGCGGTTGGGTAGAAAGAAAAGAAGTACCCGATAATAACAATATATTGTCTCGCATGATTCGGAATATATGCCACGACAACGCCAGGGATTATTTTAATTTCTAATTACCTTCTCTGAGGATAGAACATGTCTATTTCAAGTAAAAAAATCACCATACCGGTGAGTATCGGGTATGGCATGACGGATATAATGGGTGGGGGTGCATTTACCGTTATTGGTGCATGGTTACTCTTTTTTTATACGACTTTTGTTGGCTTGTCCCCGGTAGAAGCCGCTTCCATTGTCGCGATTGCTCGTATTGTGGATGCTATCGTAAGTTTATTTATGGGCAGCTTTACCGATCATTTTTACAAGAATTATTTCGGCAAAAAATTCGGTCGTCGCCGTTTCTTCTTGTTGCTTGGCGCGCCACTCATGCTGGTATATAGCTTGTTGTGGTTGAATGGAATGAGTTACGGATTTTATCTGTCTGTCTATCTCGCATTCGAGATCATTGCCGCAATGGTCTTGATCCCCTGGGAAACGCTGCCCTCGGAAATGACCAAGGATTTTAATGCGCGCACGAAGTTATCGACTTGTCGCATGTTTTTATCCGCATCCGGCACCTTTCTGGCAACGTTTATTCCGGGGCTTTTGATAGGTTATTTTGGTGAGCATAATGCGAACGCCTATTTGATTAACGGTGTGATTTTTGCGGTGTTATTTATGGTCTGTGTGTTTATTTCATGGAAAGTGACCTGGGAGCGTGAGTTGACCCCGGATATGCTCGCTCAACTGGAAACAAAAACACGCAATACGACTTTTTCGCAAAAAGTATGCGCATTTACACGCTTGTTCAAAGAGTATGGTTCAACGTTGAAAATCAGGGCGTTCAGAAAACACCTTGCCATTTATTTATTGTCATTCACGGGCAAAGATGTTTACAACACAGTGTTTGTCTTCTTTTGTGTGTATTGTCTGAATGTCTCATCTTCATTGGCTGGTAGCCTCCTTTCTATGAGCATCGTTGGCTTACCTGTAACGCTGATCGCCGGGATTGGCATTATTAAATTTGGTCCTTCGCGTCTTTATGTTTTTGCCTACTCATTGATGTTGTTGTGCCTTGGGGGTTTCTTCGCTGTATATCACATCCCGGCGTTGAACACGGTCGCCACACTGGTGATTCTGGCGGGGTTGTATCAGGTTGGTCGCTGTGTTCTGGAGTTCACTCCGTGGAACGTGTTCCCGTTTATTCCTGATATTGACGAAATGGTGAGTCGCCAGCGTCGTGAGGGCTTGTTTGCAGCAGTAATGACGTTTTCACGTAAAACGACGGTAGCCATTGCGACGTTTATTGTCGGCCTTTTATTGCAGAATGGCGGGTTTGTAAAAGGAAGTCAGGTTCAACCGCCAGAAGCAATTCACATGATTGCCATGTTGATGTTTATCGGCACGGCAGGGCTCCTGTTACTCGCACTTTGGCAGGCTGTCACGTTCAATCTCAATAAAAAGACGCATAAGATTTTTGTTGAAGAGGTGGATCGCCTGAAAGCGGGAGGGGCAAAAAATGCGGTAACCACGGATACCCGCCGCATTGTGGAAGATCTGACCGGTTACGATTACGACGCATTATGGGTAGAAAAAGGCACGGTAGAGCAAACAGGGACCTCGCGAGTGACTTCCGCCTGATCTTCTGGTTTACAACCTTGGTGTTAAACCACAATGCTGTCACATAACTTTGCTTTTGTATCACACCACTTAGGCAAAAGTTAACGTAAATCAATGTTCAGCCACCCACAATTGGTATCGTTAATGACAGATATTTTTTTACCTTATCTACCATTCTAGTTTATGTAGTCAGCAGGCGACCGGTCGCATCAAACAGTCCGGCCGCCATGCTGACGGGATTTCCGTTTCATCTATTAACGAGTCGCAACTATGGAAAACCGGTTACTCAACGCAAAAGCAACACTTCCCCACTATAACCGCGACGCACTGCAGGCGCGGATCGTGCATCTGGGTTTTGGTGCGTTTCACCGTGCTCACCAGTCGGTCTATGCGGATATCCTCGCCGCGGAACATGGCAGCGACTGGGGCTACTGCGAAGTCAACCTGATTGGCGGCGAGCAGCAGATTGCTGACCTGAAACAGCAGGATAATTTGTACACCGTGGCGGAAATGTCTGCGGATGCATGGACGGCGCGTGTGGTCGGTGTTGCGAAACGCGCGCTGCACGCGCAGGTGGACGGCCTGGAAACCGTACTGGCGGCAATGTGCGAACCGCAAGTGGCGATTGTGTCGCTGACCATCACCGAGAAAGGGTATTGCCACTCTCCGGCCACCGGCCAGTTGATGACCGACCATCCTTTAATCGTGGGGGATTTGCAAAACCCGCACCAGCCAAAATCCGCTGCCGGGGTGATTGTCGAAGCGCTGGCGCGCCGCAAAGCCGCTGGGTTACCGCCTTTTACCGTGATGTCTTGCGATAATATGCCGGAAAACGGTCATGTTACGCGCAATGTCGTCTGTGCCTATGCCCGCGCTGTCAACGGAGAACTCGCTGACTGGATCGAGGCAAACGTCACGTTCCCGTCAACCATGGTGGATCGCATTGTTCCGGCAGTAACCGCTGACACGCTGGATAAAATCGAACAACTGACCGGTGTGCGCGACCCGGCGGGTGTGGCCTGTGAGCCATTTCGTCAGTGGGTTATCGAAGATAACTTTGTTGCCGGACGCCCGGAATGGGAAAAAGCAGGCGCTGAACTGGTGTCGGATGTGATCCCGTTTGAGGAGATGAAACTGCGCATGCTCAACGGCAGCCACTCGTTCCTTGCTTATCTCGGTTACCTGGCGGGCTATCAGCACATTAATGAGTGCATGGAAGACGACAACTATCGCCGAGCCGCACACGCGCTCATGCTGAAAGAGCAAGCACCGACGCTGAAAGTGAAGGGCGTTGATCTGGCGCACTACGCTGATCTGTTGATTGCACGCTACAGCAACACCGCGCTGCGTCATCGCACCTGGCAAATCGCGATGGACGGTAGTCAGAAACTGCCACAACGTATGCTCGATTCTGTACGCTGGCACAGGGTTCATCAGCGCGATTTCTCTCTGCTGGCGTTAGGCATTGCGGGCTGGATGCGCTACGTGGGCGGTGTGGATGAAAAGGGCCAGGCCATTGAGGTGTGCGATCCGCTGCTGGCGGTGATCCAGAGCGCCGTGAACAACAGTGCGCAGGGTGAAGCGCGCGTGCGGGCATTACTGGGTATTGATGCGATTTTCGGCCGTGAGCTGCCGAAAGACGCCACCTTTGTTGCGCAGGTGCAAAAAGCGTATCAGACACTGCTGGAGAAAGGAGCAAAAGCGACGGTTGCGCAGTACGCTGCGGCGTTGTAATTCTCTGTAGAATGCCGCCGCGGCGGCATTCTCACCACGTCGTGCTTAGTGCATGCCCAGACGAATCAGTTCAACCGGTTCGAATTTGCCTTCACAACCTTCCACTTCCACCGTTTTGCTGCGACGCAGCGCTGCCGCACTTAGCCCCTCAGCATGAATAGCGACAATTTTCCCGGTGCGCCCTGTGCCATTAATCATGACCCGGGTGCCGGTGGTGATGGGATTATGGTTACGATCATAAGTCATCATGGTGGTTTCTCCTTGTTGATATCCGCAAAATCATCCGGGGCAGAAGATGTCCCCGCGACGGACTCACTATCAATACGCTTCTCACGCGATGAGGTGTTGTTTTTGATCAAAGTCACACTTTTTAATGAGCAAAAAGCATGACGTGCTTGCCAGACAGGGCGGATAAGGAGGGGAAATTACTCTTCGCTGAACCAGTCGCGATTTTCCTGGCGAATGGTTTTTACCGACTCACTGATTTCCTGCAAATGCAGGGTCATGGCGCGATCGACGGCGTCGGCGTCGCGCTTTTCCAGTGCGGCAAAAATATCCAGATGTTGACGCAGCAGCATCTCCGGCGGTGAAACGTGATCGAGACTCATATAACGCACGCGGTCGATGGTGGCTTTGATATTTTCGATGGTGTCCCAGGCAAGCTGGCAATCCGCAATCTGCGCCAGTTTCTGGTGGAAGCTGTCATCCAGCTCGAAAAAGTCATTCAACTGCTTGCGCTCAATGGCGACACGCTGCTGGTTCAGGTTCTGCTCCAGCAGATAAGCGGTGCTGTCATTGATCATCGCGGCGGCACGTCGTGCAACGGCGCACTCAATTGCCTGGCGGACGAAACAACCATTGCGAACCTGCGTCATGGAGATTTTATTGACATAGCTGCCGCGCTGCGGGCGGATCTGAATCAGGCCGTTTTCCGCCAGTTTGATAAATGCTTCACGCACCGGCTGACGCGACACGTCAAAACGCACCGACACCTCTTTTTCTGACAGCGGCGTGCCTGGTGGGATAAGACAATGCACAATATCTCGCCGCAGGATGCGGTAAATTTGTTGATTGACGGGTTGGGTAGGATTGAGTTCCGTTTCGGCAGCCATGCGCTCTTACTTTTTAAAGGGTTAACCTGTCTACCATACCATTAATTTTACCCACATCCCATACCCGGCCCGCAGGCCGGGCGAGGGGATTAACCCTGGCGGTGAACGCTAAGCCCCGCGTATGTCTGGCTGACTGGCATCATTTCCAGCGTATTGATATTGACATGTTTCGGCAGCGTCGCTACCCACCATACCGCTTCGGTCACATCTTCCGGTGTCAAGGCAGTGGTATTTTCGTAGGTTTTGCCGGCTTTATCATCATCGCCCTTAAAGCGCACGTTCGAAAACTCCGTACCGCCAACCAGTCCCGGCTCAAGATTAGTAACGCGCACGGCTGTGCCGCTCAGATCGGTACGCAGGTTCAGACTGAACTGGCGAACAAAGGCTTTACTGGCGCCATAGACGTTGCCTCCCGCGTAAGGCCAGCTACCTGCGGTGGAGCCAATGTTGATCACATGGCCGCGATTGCGCTCCACCATGCCCGGCAGCACGGCGCGGGTCATATAGACCAGGCCTTTGTTATTGGTGTCGATCATCGTTTCCCAGTCATCGACACTGGCTTTATGCGCAGGCTCCAGACCCAGCGCCAGACCGGCGTTGTTGACCAGCACGTCAATCTCACGCCACGGTGCTGGCAACGCGGTAATAAACGCCTCGATAGCGGCGCGATTGCGCACATCCAGTTGCGCCGTGTAGAGGTTATCGCCCAGTTCGTCTTTCAGCTCCTGCAAACGTTCCTGGCGGCGCCCTGTCGCAATCACTTTGTGGCCGTTTTGAATGAAACGGCGCGCAATAGCTTCGCCAAAACCTGCCGTTGCCCCGGTAACCAGAATAATCATCTCACTGTTCCTCAACGCTTTTTGTGGTGTTGTACCATAGCATGCGCCGCTGCTGAGCGGTAACGCAAGTTGTCCTACCCTACAGTGTGGCAAAAAACCGTTGCTTGTGTGCAAGGACGAGAAATGATTGCGATGCGCGCGAGGGATGCCTACTCTGAGGAGACTTACCGAATTCAGGAGCGAAATATGTCGGTTACTAATCCTTTCTTTGCCGCCAGTCCGTTGCCTTACCAGGCACCGCAGTTCGACATGATTCAGCAGGAACATTACCGTCCGGCCTTTGATCAAGGCCTGCAACAAAAGCGCAGCGAAATCGCCGCCATTGCGGGTAACCCGGCTGCGGCGGATTTTGATAATACCGTGCTGGCGCTGGAGCGCAGCGGGCAATTGTTAAATCAGGTAACCAGCGTCTTTTTCGCCATGACCTCTGCGCATACCAATGCGTTTTTGCAACAACTGGATGAGGCATTTTCTGCCGAACTGGCGGAGCTGGCGAACGATATCTATCTTGATGACGCATTGTTTGCGCGGGTAGAAACCGTCTGGCAGCAGCGTGATGCCCTCGCGCTCGATGCGGAGTCATTGCGACTGGTTGAGACAACGTATCAACGCTTTGTGCTGGCAGGGGCGACCTTAAGTGCTGACGATAAAGCGACTCTCAAAGCGCTGAATACCGAATCCGCCACGCTTACCAGTCAGTTTAATCAACGCTTGCTGGCCGCGGATAAAGCAGGCGGACTGGTGGTGGATGACGTGCGCCAGCTCGAAGGGCTGAGCGAAGAGGCGATTGCGGCGTCGGCTGAAGCTGCGTCGGCAAAAGGCCTTGAAAACCGTTGGTTGCTGGCGCTGTTGAACACCACACAACAACCCGCGCTGGCGGCGTTGCGCGATCGACAAACCCGTGAAAATCTGTTTATGGCGGGTTGGCTACGGACAGAGCACGGTGATGCCAATGACACCCGGGCACTGGTGTTGCGGTTGGTGCAATTACGCGCGCAGCAGGCGGCATTGCTCGGTTTCGCTGACTTCGCCAGCTGGAAAATCGCTGATCAGATGGCGGGTACACCGCAGGCCGCACTGACCTTTATGCGCAATATTGCCCCCGCTGCCCGGGCGCGTGCCGAACGCGAACTGGCGGATATTCAACAGGTGATTGATGCACAGCAAGGGGGATTTCGCGCACAAGCCTGGGACTGGGCGTTTTATGCAGAACAGGTACGGCTGGCGAAATACGATTTAGATGAGTCGCAAATCGCACCCTATTTTGCGCTCAATACCGTGCTCACCGAAGGTGTGTTTTGGGCCGCCAGTGAACTGTTTGGCATCCGTCTGGTTGAACGTTTTGATATTCCGGTTTACCACCCGGATGTGCGCGTATGGGAGATTTTCGACGCCGACGGGCAAGGGCTGGCGCTGTTCTACGGGGATTTCTTCGCACGCGATTCAAAAAGCGGTGGCGCATGGATGGGGAACTTCGTTGAACAGTCGACCCTGCTGGGCACGAAGCCGGTGATTTACAATGTTTGTAATTATCAAAAACCCGCCGCCGGGCAGACCGCGCTGCTCTCCTGGGATGATGTCATCACCCTGTTCCATGAATTTGGTCACACGCTGCACGGTCTGTTTGCCCGACAGCGCTACGCCAGCCTTTCCGGTACCAATACACCGCGTGATTTTGTTGAGTTCCCCTCACAGATTAATGAGCACTGGGCCAGCCAGCCTCAGGTGTTCAGTCGCTATGCGCGGCACTACAAGAGCGGAGATCCGATGCCGGACGCGCTGCGCGAGAAGATGCTGCGCGCTACACAGTTTAACAAAGGCTACGACATGACCGAACTTCTGAGCGCTGCACTGCTGGATATGAACTGGCACAGTCTGGCGAACGGTACGGCTGTGAATGACGTGGAGAGCTTCGAACAGCAGGCGCTCCAACGCGAGCAGCTTGATCTGGCGGCAGTGCCGCCGCGCTATCGCAGCAGCTATTTTGCCCATATTTTTGGTGGCGGTTATGCCGCGGGTTATTACGCCTACCTGTGGACGCAAATGCTGGCTGATGATGGGTATCAATGGTTCGTTGAGCAGGGGGGATTAACCCGTGAGAACGGGCAAAAATTCCGCGAAGCGATTTTATCGCGCGGGAATAGCACTGATTTAGCTGAACTTTATCGTAATTGGCGCGGCCATGATCCGCAAATTGAACCGATGCTGAAAAACCGTGGATTGAGTGAATAATGCCGAGGCCGGGCGTTGAGCCCGGCTTTTATTTGCGTGTGCCCCAGCTTCAGACGGCCAGCGCCATTTTTTTACCCCACGTCGCTTTATGGGCTTTCACTTCGGCCAGTAAATCCAGCGTTTTGCTCTCGTCCTGCGTAAAATCCACGAGAAAATAGCGGTTAACTCGTTTTAACCAGTTCGCCAAATCCGGGGCGTCCCACCAGGCGAGTTCCAGTAAGGATTCAATCACTTTGTCCGTAAAACGAAAACGCACCAGCCGTGCCGGGCTACCGACATAAATCCCATAGGGCTCTGATGTAAAATTCGGCGGGAGAAGGGAACGCGCGCCAATAATACAGCCATTCTCAATCGTACCGCCGCCTAACATCATCACTTCGTCACCGATCCAGATATCATTCTTGATAACTGAATGTCCGTATTGCGGCAGCGTCGGGCTTTTCAGTTCAGGATGAATAAACGACAGGATCGACGTCGACATGGCGCGGGTTTCGTGTTGACCATTCAGGATGAATTTTAACCGTAAACCACCGGAAACAAAGCGGCCAACATGCAATGCTTGCGCATCACTGTCATATTTCACTAAGGAGTCAACGCCAAAACCGGAGCACTTACCGATATGCATCGTGCCAATTTGCGACGTATCACCCAGCCAGTTCTGGAAGAAATTTTTAGGCAATGTGCTGAAAAGTCCATCCCGATAAACCAAAACATCAAATTTATTCGCCAGAGGGTGGTTAGGATCGAAGCCTAAACAATCGCTATCCGTATCAATATTCATGCGCAATCCGTTAACAATGTAATAAAAATTTGATTTTAAGAAAAAACTTAAGCGGGCGAATGGTCTTTCAAACAAGAATGAGAATCAAGGCAAAATCAGGTAGGTTTTCTGACCTTCCGTGCTGTGGCGTACAGTGAGTCAAATACCCTTCCTGTCACATATTGTGTGATGGACAGGCCGTATTCCGATTGCAATACACTTTAAAAAGTTACATAACCCGCCCGGTCATTGACCTTACATACACAAGGGAAATACCGTTAGGCGTGGTGATGAATCCCCCTGCGCGGAGGGGCTACCAGTCGTACCTTTTTGGGATAAGGCGAGTTTGCGGACTGGAGCAGACTCACCGGGAGGCACCCGGCATCACCGTAATCTGTACAGCCAGAGATCTGTTTTGTCGTCGGGTCTCTGGCTGTCGCCGTAAAGCTTCCTAAGAAAATCCTTAAAGCCCTGAAATAATTTGTCGATACATAACCGGAACACCGGTTCATATCGGCAGGAAAGATTATAAAAATTCAGCGCAGGATTCGCTTATGGCCGTCATTAACACCAATACACTCTCACTGATTAACCAAAACAATCTCAGTAAATCGCAGACGGCGTTGGGGTCGTCGATTGAACGCTTATCTTCCGGGGTCCGCATCAACAGCGCGAAAGATGATGCTGCGGGTCAGGCTATTGCCAACCGTTTTACTTCTAATATCAACGGCATGGGTGTTGCTGCGCGTAATGCCAACGACGCCATTTCACTGGCGCAAACGGCGGAAGGCGCACTGAGTGAAATCAACAACAACCTGCAACGTATCCGGGATTTGACCGTCCAGGCGCAAAACAGCTCAAATTCCGCCTCGGATATCGACTCAATCCAGGCGGAAGTGAACGAACGCATGGAAGAGATTAACCGTGTGACCACGCAAACGGATTTCAACGGCATCAAAGTGCTGAACACCAGTTCCGGAACGTTCAGCTATGGCTTCCATGTGGGCACGGAGGACGGTGAGGAAATCGCCATCAGCATGAGCAGCAGCGACAGCTACAACCTCTACGCCAATTCAGGTGCGATTCGCGACGTGTCCGGGGATTTTATCAATGGCAGCGCGCGTAGCACGATGTCGCAAGGCTTTGATGTTCTTCACGGTCTTGTGACCTCCGGCGGCATGACGAGCGGCAGCCCGCTGGCGGCCATCGATGATGCGATTAAAGCGGTCGATACGCAGCGTAGCGCACTGGGTGCTTACCAGAACCGTTTTGAATCGGTGATCAGCAATTTAAGCAATGCCGCGAATAATCTCTCCTCGGCTCGCAGCCGGATCCTGGATTCGGACTATGGTACGGAGGTATCGAACATGTCGCGCGCGCAACTCCTCCAGCAGGCGGGAAGCTCGGTGCTGGCGCAGGCCAACCAGGTGCCACAAACCATGCTCTCCTTACTGCGTTAAGTGCTTTTGGCGGCACACTCAATTGTTAAAGTGTGTGCTGCCTCACATTTCGACCCGTGGCATTACCCGCCTCATTAAGTCAAATTAAAAGACCCGATTTTAGAGCTTAACATTCTGTGGCATCACGCAGGCATTACTGGAATGTCTGTGTTAATGTCGAATGCTATTTGAGCAACTGAGGTAACCGACATGACCAAAAATGTAGTGGTAATTCGCGCCGGTGGTAAGGTTGAAAACGTAACCGTGGAAGATAATGCAAAATCGGTTACGTTCAAAAATGAGCAGAGCTCGTTTCTCGAAATTCCCATTGAATCCTGGGATCTTGATGGCGAAACATTTCTTGTCGCCCGATTCTCTGACCTGGTCACTTCGCAGGAAACTGAACAGGCCATCCGTCAATTCTACTCATAACAACCGCCTGCGGGCGGTTTTCAATACCAGATGCGGAGATCAAAATGGAAAATCAACGTGAAGTGCCCGCGGCAATAACGCCCACGATCAGTACGCAGGACAGCGCCTTATCTCACCTGGTATCCTGTGCGAATTTAGGTGCGGGAATGGTGGTCACGCTGGTTGTCGACGGTCAGGTTGTCGCCGGAGAACTGGTTTCCGGGCAGGAGTATGCCTTATTTACCGCCAAAGCGATCCGCTCTGTTCCCGGCGATGAATCGGTGACAAACTCTATCGCCCGGTTCTTTGACGATCTGGCTGAAGATTATCGCGTTGACGATGACCATGTTATTCCACTTAATTATTTGCATATTAAAGATCCGTCATGGATGACCGGAAATGCGGGGTGGACCAGCGTTAAAGGAACCATATTACGCGTGCATATTGCGAAGGTGAGCGGTTTTTCTTTAGGCAAAGCCAAAAACGCGTAACGGAATATGTCAATAAAAGGGCCTCAACAAGAGGCCCTTACTCTATTACCTGCTTCGGCCACCTTTTCCTTCGTAGCACGGGAATACAGGATTTTGCCGTCAGTCTCGTACCACAAACCGAGCAAATTGCACCATGAGGCTGATGCCGGCCCGGGCAGAATGTCGTGAATAAAAATTTTTGACTGCTGCAAACCGGGCATTGAAATTTAATATTGGGGATAACCCCTCCGGCCTGTTGAATGGAAAGCTGAAGTTAACACAATAAGTTCATTCTGAAAGATATATCGTCAGTGATTTCAACAGTAAAACGTTTCGCTGACGGAAATATTCCGCCCACAACCCTCACGCAGTAAGCGCGATGTGGTTTTTTCCGTTTAGATACCGTTGAGGATGGCGATGTTAAATTATGTACGATCCGTTAACCAGATCGTTTGAGTTAGCGTATAAAGCAAAACATAAAACTATCCATGCAAGCATTGACCGCCGTTATCTGGCGGTTTTTTTTTGTTCATCAGCCAGAAAAAGAAACGGCCCTTTACGTTTTTGCGTAAAGGGCCGTCGCGGTGGGGGATTATCGTCGTTCATCAGTCATCCCATTTATGGCTAAAATAAGCAGCCAGAAAACCAGAAAACAATACAATTCCCAGTACTGCGATAAATACGTGCATATTTCCCATCATGTTAAACCTCCATCTAATGTACGAACTGACCTCTCTTACCTTAATTTGCCGCGATGGAGATATATTAACCGGGTAAATCTAAATAAAAGCTGAATAGTGTGAATTATTTCGTGGGAAGCGTAAATTTCTTCCGATACATCGCCGGGGAAATACCGTGCTGTTGGTGAAAATGGTGACGTAATGATGCGGCATTGCCAAATCCACTATGCCCGGCGATAAGATCAATACTCATCCGCGACGTGACCAGCAACTCCTGTGCGCGCAGGAGCCGTTCCTGTAAAATCCAGCGCTGTGGCGTGGTTCCGGTAGACTCCTGAAAACGGCGTAAAAAGGTACGTGGGCTCATGCCTGTGCGCTGTGCCAGCGAGGTAACCGTATGTGGCTGTGCCAGCTGTTGGTGGAGAAAATCGAACAACTGCCCCAGTTGCTTACTCTCCCGGGTTCGGGCTACCGGGCGGGTGAGGTGCTGCGTTTGCGAACCATCGCGGTGCGGCTGTACCACAAGGCGCTGTGCGACAAGATTGGCTATTTCGATACCAAAGTCCTGTCGCACCACGTGCAGACACAGGTCGATACCTGCCGCGCTACCGGCAGACGTCATCACGTTTCCCTCATCGTAATAGAGCGCATCTTCCAGCACATCTATTGTCGGATAGTGCTCACGCAGCAGCGGCGTGTAGCGCCAGTGGGTGGTCGCTTTACGCCCGTTCAACAGGCCGGCAGCCGCCAGCACAAAGACACCGGAACAGATTGAGATGATGCGGCAACCCCGCAGGCTGGCTGCCCGCAAGGCAGCGCACAATGTCTCAGGAACCGGCATTTGCGCGCCGCGCCAGCCGGGAACCACAATCGTGTCAGCAGTGGCGAGCAGCGCCAGCCCCCCCTCCGTCAGGACGCGAATACCGCCCGTGGCGCGAAGCTCACCTTCTTCTATGGCCGCCACCGCAAAGCTGTACCAGCTATCGCCCATCTCCGGGCGTGGCAGACCAAAAATCTCCACGGCCACGCCAAACTCAAATGTGCACAGGCCATCGTAGGCGAGGGCAATAACGCGATGGCGCGATGCAGTACGTCGTAAAGTTGTCATTATCCTGGTGTTATCTGGCATAGAGACGGGCAGTGAGATTGTATTGTTTTGGTTAGAGTAGTGTTAACACAAACACGGAGAAAGCACTATGAGCTATGTGACCGATATTCCCGCCGCTTCGCCGGAAGAAGCCGCCAGCCACTTTATGCACCGCCTGAGCGTAGAAACCGATTGTGCGGATGTGCACCATGCCATCAGCCAGCAGGATCAGGATTTTGTGTTGTTACACGTGGTGGGTAGCCCTGAAACGTTTGCCCGTCGCCATCTCCCCGGCGCGCTGCATTTACCGCACAGTCAGATGACTCCGGAGCGTATGGCACAGTGGCCAGCAGACACATTGTTTGTTGTCTATTGCGCCGGGCCGCACTGCAACGGTGCCGATCGCGCGGCGCTGAAACTGGCGCGGATGGGACTGGCGGTGAAAATTATGCTCGGTGGGATCACCGGCTGGGAAGATGAAGGCTATACCTTTGCCCACGGGTAAGGCCCTGATGCGGGCTAAGCGTGAGAGTTTCATCTTCGTGCACTCAAGTTGAAATTTATTCATGTCCCGTGAATTTTTCTCGTTTGCGGTCAGCGGCCCGGTGTGACATTTTATTTGGACATTTAGCCGTCCAGAAGGCTGAAAATTCAAATAATGAATTATCACGCCGGGTAACCATCTGCCCAGGCGCACGAGGAGAAGCAGTATGCAGCGACATCAGGCCCCATTCCGCGCTGACGTAGTCGGCAGTTTTTTACGTCCGGACGCCATCAAACAGGCGCGTCAGCAGTTTGCTCAGGGTGACATCACCGCACAGCAGTTGCGCAGCGTGGAAGATGAAGCCATTCGTCAGGTTGTTGAGCAACAGTGCGCCTGCGGCCTGCATGTGGTGACCGACGGTGAGTTTCGCCGTGCATGGTGGCATTTTGACTTCTTCGACGGTCTGGAAGGTGTGGAGCGCTACGACGCTGACAAAGGTATTCAATTTAATGGCGTGCAAACCAAAGCGCACGGCGTACGGGTGATCGACAAGCTGCGTTTCGGCAATCACCCGATGCTGGCGGATTTTCGTTATCTGAAAAGCATCAGCGGCAATGCCCAGCCGAAGATGACCATTCCCAGCCCGAGCGTGCTGCACTTCCGCGGCGGACGTAAAGATATCGACGCGACAGTCTATCCGCATCTGGATGCCTATTTTGATGACCTGGCGACCACCTGGCGCGACGCGATCCACGCGTTTTACGCCGCAGGTTGCCGCTATTTGCAACTGGATGACACCGTCTGGGCCTATCTGTGTTCTGACGATCAGCGTCGACAAATCCGTGAGCGTGGCGACGATCCGGATGCGCTGGCACGCATTTACGCCCGGGTGATTAACCAGGCACTGGAAGGCAAGCCGGAGGATTTAACCGTCGGGCTGCATGTTTGTCGTGGTAACTTCCGCTCCACCTGGATTTCGGAAGGGGGCTATGAGCCGGTAGCGGAAGTGCTATTTGGCAGCGTCAATGTTGATGCCTTCTTTCTCGAATATGACAATGACCGCTCCGGCGATTTTGCACCGCTGCGTTTTGTCCGCCCCGGCAAACAGCAAGTGGTGCTGGGCCTGATCACCACCAAAAATGGCGAGCTGGAAAACCCGGAGGGTATCAAGGCGCGTATTCAGGAAGCAGCGAAATTTGTCGACATCAACCAGATTTGCCTCAGCCCGCAGTGCGGTTTTGCCTCAACGGAAGAGGGCAATACCCTGACGCCAGCACAACAGTGGGACAAGGTTCGGCTGGTGACGCAGATTGCCGAACAGGTGTGGTAAGCGTGGGACACCGGCGCGTAACGCGCCGGTTTTTTTATTGCGTCTGCACAACGCCCCACGGGCGGATTTGCATCCCCCGTATCATCATCAGCCAGGCCAGCACAATGGTGATTATTAAAATAATAAACAGTGACCAGGCGGGTAACGTGGTCAAAATAATGCCGGTGATTAAGGGATTCATTGCCGCACCGAGCCAGCCCAGCGCCTGAGCCGAGAAGTAGGTGGCTTTCATTCCCGCTGGCGCAATGTTGTCGATCAGCAGGTATTCGCCTGGCGCGTAGATCACCTCACCCAGCGTGAAAACGGCGGCGGAAAGCCCCCACAGCCACAGATTGTTGCCGGACAACATAAAGCCGAGCAGACCTATCATAAAACATACCGTACCGGTCGCCATCAGCGGGCGCAGGTTAGCGGCGTTGAGTTTTCGCCCTACGGCATATTGAAGCGTGACCACCACGGCGGCATTAACCGGCAGCACCACGGCGACCACACGCTCAGCGAAATCACTGCTTGCCACGGCCATAACATACTGGGAGAGGCAGGAAGCGAAAGAACCGGCAACAAACGAGGCGAGGAAGTTCGACAGCGTGAACCAGCCGAGCGCTTTGTCTTTCAGTAATACTGAGGGTTGCCAGACTGCCGGGCCGTCTGTGCCTGCGCCTTGGGCCACACGCCTGACATAGAACTGAATAAACACCAGCGGGAACGCGGCGCACACTGCCGCCAGCCAGAACGGCAGATTGATGCTCTGCATCACCAATAGGGTGCCGAGCGGGGGGCCGACGGTCCAGCCAATATTCAGCACGGTGTAGTTTAGCGAGAAGATCTTCGCCTTCGCTGTCGGGGTAAGCGTATCGGCAAAATAGGCTTTCAGTACGGTGGAAAACACCGAGTATGCGCAGTTAATCAGGGCAAAAAACAGCACCACCAGTCCTGCATGATCGACCAGCGGAATGGCGGCGAAACCGACGATAAACGCGGTAATCGCGAGCAACATATAGCGCTTTTTATCGAACTTATCCGCCAGCATGCCGAAACCGAGGCTAAAGACCACGCCAATGGTCAGCGCAAGCGTCATGGCGTAACCAACCTGATCGACCGCCATGCCATACTGGCGATTGAGGTAAATGGTCATAAAGGGCAGCGTCGCGCCGCGCCCGATGGTGAGTAACAGCGATGAGGCCAGCAAAGCGGCGGTAGAGCGTGTTTGCGTTGAGATCATTGGCTTATCCGACATGCGTGTTGTTATATTTTTTTGTGATGTATACAGCAATAACATGCATAAAGTGCGAAGTACACCCGCATGTTTGTCGCGAAATGCCTTAACTGACCTACCTGATTTAATGATCTGTCGCTGTACATTTTTTTGCGTTAACGTAAATTTTTTACAAAATTTTAAACTACACAGGGGCGAAGAATGGCGCGTAAAGATGTCCTGCTGGCGATGTTGGTAGTGGTAGCGTGGGGGCTTAACTTTGTGGTCATAAAAGTCGGTCTGCACGCTATGCCGCCATTAATGCTGGCAGGTTTGCGCTTTGTACTGGTGGCGTTTCCGGCGCTGTTGTTTGTGGCGCGTCCCAAAATCCCACTCTCTTTACTGTTGGGGTATGGACTGACCATCAGCTTTGGGCAATTTGCTTTTCTGTTTTGCGCCATCAAGTTTGGTATGCCCGCCGGTCTGGCTTCGCTGGTGCTACAGGCGCAGGCATTTTTTACCATCGTCCTTGGCGCGGGCGTGTTTGGCGAACGCTTACAGGCGAAACAGCTGGTCGGGATAACGCTGGCTATTCTCGGTGTGCTGGTGCTGATTGAGTCAAGCCTCACCGGGCAGCATGTGCCGATGGTCGGTTTCATCCTCACCCTGGCCGGGGCATTTAGCTGGGCCTGCGGCAATATCTTCAATAAAAAAATTATGCAGCACACATCCCGGCCCGCGGTGATGTCACTGGTGGTGTGGAGTGCATTGATCCCGATTGTTCCGTTTATGCTGGCGTCGCTCGTTGTCGACGGTCCTGCTGCTATCCTGCAAAGCCTGGTGAGTATTGATGTGACAACGCTGTTGTCGCTGGTCTATCTGGCGTTTGTCGCCACCATTATCGGTTACGGTATTTGGGGATCCCTGTTGGGACGCTATGAAACCTGGCGTGTGGCGCCGCTGTCTTTGCTGGTGCCGGTGGTGGGGATGGCGAGCGCGGCGTTGCTGCTGGGCGAAACGTTGTCGGTATGGCAACTGCTCGGAGCATTATTGGTGATGGCAGGGCTCTATATCAATGTGTTTGGTTTTCGTTTACGTCGTGCGGTGCAGGCAGGATAAGCGAGAAAAAGCCCCGCAGTGTGCGGGGCAAAACGGTTAGCCGCGCTGATTGTAATACGGCACGCCTAATTCGTCGGATTTGTCGCTCCCCGCGCCCATATGGTTAAAATCATACGGCGAGGTTTGTTGGGCAGCGGCGGGTAAAATCATCGTGTCGCGCGCGTTCTGCTGTGCGGGATGATTAAATTGCTCCGCATAACTCTGGCCGGAAACCAACACCAGCAGGGTGACGGCGGCACAGGCGATACGTTTCATACTTTCCTCGATACGTCTTTAAAACAGGCGATTAGCAACTACAGTGATTGAGTGGCAGGAGATACCGGGATTCTCCGGGCATATCCGTGACACGGAATTTATGCGGCGGCACGTCGAAATAGTTCTTAAACGTGCGGGTCAGGGTTTGTTGCGATTCAAACCCATAACGCTCTGCCAGATACAGGATCGGTTCGTTGCTCTCCTTGAGCTTTTGCGCAATTTCCGTCAGCTTGCGGCTGCGAATGTATTGGCCCAGCGAATGACCAGTCTCTTTTTTAAACATCCGTTGCAGGTGCCACTTGGAGTAACCGGAACGCTCTGACACTTTTTCCAGTGACAGCGGTGATTCCAGGTTATCCTCGATCCAGTCCAAAATGCTATGAATGGTAATAGCGTCAGTATTGCGTCTGGACATCGTCATACCTCTTTGTTTTACGGCAATATTTTCTTAAGCAAATGCTCAAGTGTTGCCACTTCTTCTGCCGTTAAGTTTTTTGTTAATTCCTGATGCAGGTTTTGCCCTACCAATTGATGACATTGCTCACATAATGCTGCGCCGTCGGCCGTTAACTGCACCAACACGCCGCGCTTGTCATGTGGATTCGGGTTACGTTCGATCCAGCCTTTACACACCAGTCTGTCCAGCATGCGAGTCAGGGCGCCGAGATCGACAGAAAGCACTTTTTTTAGTTCCACCGGGGTAATGCACACCTGGCAGCGGATAGAACAGAGCACCTTAAATTGGGTGGCTGTCACATCCAGCGGCGACAGATAGTCGTTCAGTAAACGATCTTTTTTTTGGTTAACCATGTGGATCAAACGGCCAAGAGGAATGATGTCGTTAAATAGATCATTCGTACTTTTCACAATGGTTGCCCCGGCAAGTAGATTAGTCACGGCAGATATTATTGCTCAGGCAAATATAAGTCAACCGAATGAGTTGACCGATGCCACTATTTGCTAAAACACGGGAGGATGTAAAAAAATTTCCAGCGTAAACAATCTAATAGCTTTATTTTTTCGTGCTGTGACCATCCGCAAACCCTGCTTTCGCCGTCGCGTTAAGGCTATACTGCGAACGTTTTGACCCCCTCAAGGAGTGATGCGCATTATGCTGGAATTAGTGAAAGTGATTGGCCTCGGGCTGGTGGTATTGTTGCCGCTGGCAAACCCGCTAACCACCGTCGCGCTGTTTTTAGGGCTGGCGGGGAATATGAACAGCGCTCAACGCAACCAGCAGGCGCTGATGGCATCGGTCTATGTGTTCATCATTATGATGGTGGCGTATTACGCCGGGCAGCTGGTGATGAGCACCTTCGGCATTTCGATCCCGGGATTACGCATCGCCGGTGGGTTGATTGTCGCCTTTATTGGTTTTCGCATGCTGTTTCCGCAGCAAAAGCCGCACGAGTCGCCGGAAGCCAAAACCAAATCTGAAGAGCTGCAAGATGAGCCTGGCGCCAATATCGCCTTTGTGCCGCTGGCGATGCCCAGTACCGCCGGGCCAGGCACCATTGCGATGATCATCAGCTCTGCGTCGACGATCCGCCACGGCACAGCGTTCCCTGCGTGGATTATCACCGTTGCGCCGCCGCTTGTTTTTGCCATTGTGGCCGTTATCCTGTGGGCAAGCCTGCGTAGCTCCGGCGCGATTATGCGGCTGGTGGGAAAGGGCGGCATTGAGGCTATCTCCCGGCTGATGGGTTTTTTGCTGGTCTGTATGGGCGTGCAATTTATCATTAACGGGGTGCTGGAAATTATCACCACCTTTCATGCAGGGGCATAATGGGAACGCGTATCGGGTTTGCCATGATCGTGCTCAGTCTGCTGCTGGTAGGCTGCCAACAGCGAGCGAGCGTTGAGGCACCGCTCGGGCAAAAAAGCTTTGCCAGCTATCAGCAGCAAACCCGTGCGTTTGTTGCCGCACACCGCGCTTTTCAGACGCTGGATAAAAATGCCGAATTGCAGTTAAACACGCCGCAGGAGTGGCGCCCTGCGTCACCCGCGCGCAAGGGCATTTTGCTGATCCACGGACTGGGCGATGGCCCCGCCTCGTTTGTGGATATTGCACCGCAACTGGCGAAACAGGGTTTTCTGGTGCGCACGGTGTTGCTGCCAGGGCACGGTACGCGGCCTGCCGATCTGTTGAGTGTCAGCGCCGATCAGTGGCGCGAAGTGGTGCAAGAGCAGGCGGATATTCTCGCAAAAGAGGTGGATTCGCTGTGGGTCGGTGGGTTTTCAACCGGTGGTAATCTGGCACTGGATTATGCCATGACGCATCATGACAGCGTGCAGGGGCTACTCTTATTCTCTCCGGCCTTCAAGTCCAGTACTGGCTATGATTTCCTTGCGCCGACGGTCGCGCTGTTTCGCGACTGGCTACGCCCGCCAGGCACCCTTTTTCCCCAGCAGATCGCCACGCGCTATTTACGCGTTCCGACGAATGGCTTTGCGCAGTTCTGGTGGACAGCGGCCCGTGCGCAGGACTGGCTGGCGCAAAAGGCCTGGGACAAACCCGCGCTACTGGTGCTGGCTGAGCACGATTCGGTGCTGAATACCCGTTGGATCCTCGAGCATTTTGACCGCAGTTTTACCCACCCCGCGAGCCGGGTCATTTGGTACGGTACACCGCCGGCAGGCGTGGTAAAAGCGCCGCGAATCCTGGTGAAAACCGATGTCCTGCCGCAAGATCGCATCAGCCAGTTTTCCCATATGTCGGTCCTCTTCTCACCGCAAAACCCGCTCTATGGGCGCAAAGGCAGCGTGGTATTGTGCGCGAACGGGCAGCCGGAAGCCGTAGCCAGACGTTGCCTGGCGGGAGAAGAAGTGTGGTATTCCGATTGGGGGCTGGTCGAGCCGGATAAAATTCATGCCAGGCTGACCTGGAATCCGTGGTTTGACTGGCAAACCACGGTGATGGATTCGGTCATTTCGCAGCAGATGTAATGAGTTACGAGTGACTGGGGCTGGTCTGTTCTTCCAGTTTTACCGGCCAGCGGCGGAAAATCAATACGGACCACACCAGCGCGGCAACCGCCGGGATCGCCCCGGCATAGCCGATGGCGTCCATCGACCAGTGCAGGCTTATCTGATTCCCCACCAGCGCGCCGGCGCCGATGCCGATATTGAAAATGCCGGAAAAGAGCGACATCGCTACGTCAGTGGCATCCGGGGCCAGCGCCAGCACTTTGACCTGCATACCCAGCCCGATAACCATGATGGCGATACCCCAGAAAATGCTCAGTACCGCCAGATGCATTTCGCTACCGGATGCCGGTAACATCAGCACCAGTGAGGCAACCAGCATCGCAATAGCGCCACTGATCAGCCCGGATGCATGCTGATTGCCGAGTTTACCAAACAGTACGCTACCAATGATCCCCGCGCCGCCAAGCAGCAACAAAAGCACCGTAGCGAAGTTGGCGCTAAAGCCCGCAACGTTCTGCACAAACGGCTCGATATAGCTGTACGCCGTATAATGGGCAGTGACCACGACCACGGTCAGCAGATAAATGCACATCAATGCCGGGCGACGGAACAGCAGCGGCAGGCTTTTCAGTGAGCCGGAATGTTCACTTGGCAGTTTTGGCAGCAGTTTGACCAGGCAGACCAGCGTAATTAATGCGCCCAGGCCGATGGCAAAAAAGGTGGTGCGCCAGCCGAAATATTGCCCGACCACGCGACCAATTGGCAGCCCCAGCACCATGGCCAGCGCGGTGCCGGTGGCGATCAGGCTTAACGCCTGCGCCCGTTTGCCCGCCGGAGCGAGGCGAATAGCCAGTGACGCAGTGATCGACCAGAAAATGGCATGTGCGAAAGCAATACCGATGCGGCTCAGTACCAGCACCTCGAAATTCCATGCCAGGAAGGAGAGAACATGGCTGGCAATAAACAGCACAAATAAGCCAATCAATAGCTTACGGCGTTCAATCTGGCTGGTCAGCAGCATAAATGGCAGCGACATCAACGCCACCACCCATGCGTAAATGGTCAACATGATCCCCACCTGCGCGGTCTCCATGTCGAAGCTTTGCGCAATGTCTGACAGCAGCCCAACGGGGACGAATTCGGTGGTGTTAAAAATAAAAGCGGCAACGGCAAGCGTTACCACCCGTAGCCACGCGACTTTTCGTGAAACCGTATTCGTTGTCATAAAAATGTTTAGCCAGGTGATGGAAAAAGGGAGAGGGCATGATCTTAAGGCTTTTGCTGGCGAAAATACAAACAATTTGTGATGCAGATCTCATTTTATGGCGAGATGGAAAATACCCATTGCATCGGGATCTAATAGCGTTCAAAAACAGAGAACAATAAAGAGGAACTGCTATGCAAACAATCGACTTCTATATGGTAGACGCTTTCAGCGATCGCACCTTTGGCGGCAATGCCGCCGCCGTTTGCCCACTGACCGAGTGGCTACCGGATGAGGTACTGCTGAAGATGGCGCAGCAGCATAATCAGTCTGAAACCGCGTTTTTTGTGCGTAACGACAGCGGCTTTGAGCTGCGCTGGTTTACCACGCAATCTGAAATTAACCTCTGCGGGCATGCCACGCTCGCTGCTGCACATGTGATTTTTGAATATCTCGATTACCCGGATACCGCGATCCGCTTCACCACCCGTTTCGTCGGGGAGCTGAAAGTGACGCGCAATGGCGACTGGTTAACGCTCGACTTCCCGGCATGGTCGACGGAAGCGGTGGCGAATCCGCCCGCGCTACTGTTGACCACGCTCGGTATCGCAGCGGCGAAAGAGGTGCGCGTTGGGCGTGACTATCTGGTGGTGTTGGAAAACCAGGCGCAAGTCGAAGCCCTGCAACCGGATATCGCCGGTATGGTCCCATTGGGGAAAATGGTCTGCGTGACCGCGCCGGGTGAGTCGGTGGATTTTGTCAGCCGCTTCTTCTGCCCTGGCGAATCCGTACCGGAAGACCCGGTCACCGGCTCGGCCCATAGCATGCTGATCCCGTACTGGGGTGAAAAACAGGGCAAACAGGTGATGCAGGCGCGGCAGGTTTCTGCCCGGGGCGGGGATCTGCGCTGCGAGTGGCGGGGCGATCGCGTGCTGATTGGCGGCCAGGCAACATTGTACCTGATGGGGAAAGTGTTTCTGCGTGATGTTACGGGGGGGTAATGCCGGGCATGTCGTTGGATGGTGATGACACCTTGCCGACAGCCATACCCGGTACATGCTCACTTCAACGATGCGCCACCGCAGATCACCAGTTCCTGGCCGGTGATGGCTGCGGCATCGGCTGACAACACAAACCCTACCAGCGCTGCCACTTCCTGCGGTGTGATCAGACGCCCAATGGGCGGCACGTTTGGCGGCGAGCTTTCCCGTCCTGGTGCGCTCAGCATCGGGGTTTGCGTTGCGCCGGGCGCGACCACATTGGCGGTAATGCCGCGCGGTGCCAGTTCTGCCGCCCAGCTTCGTACCATGCCCACCAGCGCTGCTTTGGTCGCCACATACTGTGAACGCCCGGCTGCGCCGCGTGATGTACGGCTGCCAATCACCACAATCCGCCCGCCTGCCTGCATCTGGGGAGCAAAATGGTTGGCCAGCGTTTCTGCGGCCTGCACATGCAGCCGCCATAAACGCTGGCTGGCAGCGGCATCCAGTTCGCCAAGCGGTGCGGCGGCCATCATGCCAGCGGCATGGATCACCGCCTGCGGCGTTTCAAGCCCGTTGAGCGCCCGGCGCAAAGCGGCGTCATCGCTTAAATCGACCTGCAAACTGCGAAAGGCCGTGGTATTCCGCTGAACCGGCGAACGCGAAAGCCCGACCACCTGCCAGCCGTGATCAAGCAGCCAGCTGACAATGGCTTCGCCAATACCGGAACTGGCGCCGGTGACGACAGCAATCGACATCTTATTCCTCCAGCAGTGTGCGCGGCACTTTGAACACCGCTTTACGCACGGTCATCGGTTGGTCAACCGCGCACAATGCCTGATGCGGTTCGCCTGGCAGGAACACGGCAAAATCACCGGCGCGCAGCGTCACACGCACTGGTAATTGCGCTTGGGTGGCAATAAACAGATCCGGTTTCCGCTCTTCATCTGTGCTTTTCGGCGCATACTGCGTGCCCGCGTGAATGGTCTCTTCGCCTGACAGTACTACCTGAATGTCCGCCCACTGATGGTGGTATTCCGTGTGGCGCTCAGCCTGCGGTCGGGTATTCGCCGGGCCAATATTGCAATACCAGGCTGCGTTTTCCGGTTGCAGGCGCCCGTCATCGTGCGCCTGAAGTGCCGCCAGTGAGCACTGGGGTAAATCAAGGATTGCCCTAAGCCCGGCGGGAAGCCCGGCCAGCGGCAGGGCGTTAAGGTTTCCGAGGATCATGGCAACTCCTTCACCCACGTCGGGGAGACGCGCACATATTTAATCGCCTGGCGGAAGTAGGTATAGGCGATATGCAGATTGCCATCAGCACCTTGTTTAATGCTCGGGTAGGAGAACTCACGGTTGAGTTTTTCCTGTGAATTGTTGGTCATGCAGTAACCGTCGCCCTCGTCGAGATTACGCTGCCACGGCCAGCTTTTCCCGCCGTCGGGTGAAATCGCCACCGTCATCGGCGCGCGCGGCGCGCCCCAAAAGGCACTGCGTCCGCCGGTCACCGTGGGTTCTTTGCGTCCGTCACCATCATCAATCTCATCATACAGCGATGCGCGTCGTTCTGTTGCGCCCGCCGCACTCATCGCGTTAAACACCAGCGCCAGCATGCCATCGTCCAGCGTGGTGACCTGAATGGACGAGTTATTGTTCGGCAATACCGTAGGTTCCGGTACCGACCAGCTTTCACCGCCATCGGTAGACTGGCTGTAATAGATATTATCTGCCCAGCGGCTACGGAACAGCGCCACCAGTGTTCCACTTGCCAGGGCGGTGATGTTCATATGTACGCAGCCGAGGCTTTCCGGTACGACAACGTCACGCCAGCTTTTCCCCTGATCGGCGGAGATTTTGACGGCGCTGATGTCGTCGTTACCCACCCATTTTTCGCCCGGTTGCGTGCGGCAATAAAACACCGGCAGCAACCAGTTGCCGTTATCCAGCACGGTAATAGGCTGGCGGATAAAGGTGCCAGGTTGATCCAGCAGCGTACCGATCTCGCCCCAACTGGTGCCAAAATCTACAGACTGGCGGTAGCGCACGATAGCCGTATCCTGGTTACCGGAAATTTGCGCCGTCCACAACAGCCACAGCACATTATCCGGGGCAAGGAATAAGACCGGGTTTTGTTCGGAGCGTGACGGATCGTCCGACAGTTTTACCGCATCGCTCCACTGCTGCGCGCCGGATGCCAGACGTGAACTCCA
Organism: Kosakonia oryzendophytica; assembly: GCF_900094925.1. Classification (GTDB taxonomy): domain Bacteria; phylum Pseudomonadota; class Gammaproteobacteria; order Enterobacterales; family Enterobacteriaceae; genus Kosakonia; species Kosakonia oryzendophytica. The sequence continues at coordinate 132,991 of NZ_FMAY01000009.1, forward strand.
TACGGAGATATCCGCAATCCCTTCCTGTGTGCCACCAAACCAGACGCACATTATGTCGCCATTGGGCAGCGGCAGAATGTTCGCCGCATGGTTTTGCGGGCAGGATGACGGCAGCATGGCCGTGGTGACGCGAGCGTCCTGCGGAAGTGGGCGTAACACCCCATCGCGTTTTACAGTCACAGACATATCAAACTCCATTGTTTCGAACAGGGGTATGCGCGTTGCTGACGGCTTTGGGAACCGCTTTGTTAGGGATCAGGCGGTCGAGCACCATGATCACCGCCGGAGTGATCAGCGCAACATACATATTGTTAATGCCAAACGGATCGCCCAGCAGATACCAGATCGAGGTCACCACACAGGCACCAATCAAACCGGCATTAGCACCACGGGTGCTCTTAAAGAACGGCGCATAGAAGGCAATCACCGCCACCACCGAAATCGAGAGGCGGATGGCGCGGGTAAAGAAGGAGAGTTTCAGGACTTCCGGAACAAACAGCACAAAAATCAGCGGCAGGAAGCCAATCAGCAGCGACAACCAGCGTGTGGCTTTAAATTCTTGCTCTTGCGTCGGTTTGCGATAAGGCACGTAGAAATCTTTTACTACCAGCGACGCAATTGCCAGCGCCACGGTACTGACGCTCACAAAAATAGAGGCGACAAGTGACGTTGTCACGAGTCCTGCCACCCACGGGTTCATATCCTGCAGGAAAATCGGCATGGCATACAGGCTGTTGATTTCCGGGTGCAGGTATTTTGCCGCGACGCCAATGACCGCAATCGCCAGTGCAATCGGCAGGCAGAAGAAGAAGGCGACCCAGGTGGAACGTTTGGCGCTCTGAACATCTTTGGTAGAGCAAATTGCCTGGATCACAAACTGGGTACAAAAGATGGAGCCAATGGTGCCAATCAACCAGGCAAAAATGGTGCTGGCCCCGAAATTACCGTCCCAGGTCCAGTAGTATTTCGGCATGTTTTCAATCATCGGCGTAAAACCGCCGGTCTTCGACAAGGCAAAACCCATGATCGCCAGAATACCGAAATATTTGAGCGCGCTGTGCAGCAATGTCACCCATGCCACGCCTTTCATACCGCCAAAGGCGAAGTAGAAGGTACTGACGATAGCGGTAATAAAGGCGGCGATCGGCAGATTCACTTTCAGTACGGTTGAGATCGCCGCCGCGCCGCTTACGTAGTTGCCGACGTTCACCAGCAGCAGGGCGTAAATCATGATAATCGAGATGATGTTTTTGGTGCTGTTGCCATATTTTTCGGCAATCGCCCCGGAGATAGTAATTTTGCCGGTGTTATAGATGCGTTTAACCAGCAGCAGACCAAACAGCGGGAAACCAATGGCTGCGCCAATCACCGACCAGGAAGCGGCAAAGCCGTCTTCGAACGCCGCTTGCGCGGTGCCGACGGTCGATTTCGCGCCAATATACTCAGACATCAGCAGAATGCCGACGATAAAGGCGGGCATCGCACGCGACCCCTCCATAAAATCGCCGCTGTTTTTACTGCGCAAGCGGAAGGTTAACCAGGTGGTGAACAGAATATAAGCCACCACAATGCCAACAATGATCAGGGTATCTTGAGATGTAAAGGTGTTCATCTTTGCCTCTCTTCAGGGCGTGTGAATCCGGGGCGCGGTATGCGCCCGGTTTTCTTATGACGAATGACACCGCCGTTAGTGAAGGTACTGCGTCACTATATGGCGGATCTGTTGAAGTTGCTGTGGGTTAAACGTGACAGCGTAACGACTTTCACCAACGTCATAACCCATGATTTGCAATGCTTTTTTCACGGCGGCCGGCGAGAAGGCCACGTTATACAGATCGGTACGTAACCCGGTGACGCTCTCTTGCGCACTGCGTGAACCTGCAATGTCGCCCGCCTGGAAACGTGACCAGATGGTGTTAATGGCCTGCGGTGCAACGTTTGCCAGCCCGGAAATGCAGGCAGAGCAGCCGTCTACAAATCCCTGATGGATTAACGAGTCCGGGCCGTTCAGAACATCGAAACCTTCGATATCTTTCACTGCATTCAGGAAACTGCTGAGGCTCTCATAGCTTCCGGCGCTGTCCTTGATACCGATAATGTTCGGATGTTCCGCCAGCGCACGAACGGTCTGGGGTTCGAGTGTGTTGCCGGTACGTGCCGGAATGTTGTAGAGAAATACCGGCACGTTTAATGCGTCGGCGATGGCGGTGTAGTGGTTAATCAGCTCATCTTGTTTCAGTGGCACGAAATAGGGCGTGATCACCGAAACCGCATCCACACCCAGTTTCTCGATTTGCCGTCCCAGACGAAGGGTTTCACGGGTGGAGATTTCGCCGATGTGCGCCACCACCGGCGAACGTCCGGCTACTTCATCAACGCAAGTGGCGGTAACCGCGACCTTTTCCTGCTCGTTCAGCACGAAAAATTCCCCGTTGGTGCCGCCGCAAAAAATGCCATTACCGGCCTCAAGCTGGCGGTTGATTTGTTGTCTGAGCGCGTGCGGGTTAACGTCCCCGTTGGCGTCGAAAGGTGTGACAATGGCGGTCAACACGCCGCTAATGTGCTTGTTCATAACGTATCCCTGATTCGCTGTTTATTCCCGGTGGCGCAGCGCTTACCGGGCCGACAGACGGTTAAAAACAGTTAAAACAATGTCTGATAGATGGCCTGCACCTGTGCGTGATCCAGGGTGCAGGGGGCGTTGTTCATCAGACGCTTAACATTCAGCGCGGCGTCGCTCAGCACCGGGATATCTTCACGGGGGACACCGAGTGCTTCGAGGTTGTCCGGCAGATTCAAGCGCTTAACCAGCGCAGCGAACCACTCCACCAGCGCCAGCGATTTCTGTTCGTTGCTCAGCGTGGTGTCGGCGCCGGGAACCAGATCCCAGACCAGGGCAAATTTCTCTACCGCGTGTGGACGCACCACTTTCATGCACGGTGCCAGCAAAATAGCGTTCGCCACACCGTGCGGCAGATGGTATTTGCCGCCAAGCGGGTAAGAGAGTGCGTGTACCAGATGTGTACCGGCATGAGCGATGGCCGCGCCGCCGTAATATGAGGCCCACAGCATCTCCAGCCGGGCAGTCAGATTGTGCGGTTCATTGACGGCGGTTTCGATATTGCGCAGCAGTTTGCGCAGGCCCATCAGCGCCACGTTATCGCTGACCGGGTTGGCAATGGTGGCGGTGAAGCACTCAATCAGATGGCACAGCGCATCGATGCCGGTCGACGAGGCGATATGCGCAGGCATGCTGGTGGTCAGTTCCGGCAGTAAGGCGACGTAATCCGGTAACATCACCGGGGAGATAATGCCGATTTTGATGTCCTGCTCCGGGATCGCCAGAATCGCGTTAGGCGTGGCTTCCGAGCCAGTACCGGCGGTGGCAGGGATCAACAGCGACGTCACGCGCGCCGTGGGTTTGTCGCCTTTCAGCAGCGCAGACAAGCCCGGGGAGGCGGGATGGCAGAGAACGGATAACAGCTTGGCGACATCCAGCACGCTGCCACCGCCAATACCGACCACCAGATCAAATGTGCTATCGCCCAGCCCTTGCAGGATGTTGGCCACGTCATGCTGGCTCGGTTCGGGCGGCACATTATCAATCAGTTGCAGAGCTGCACCGTTGGCCGTCAGCAGGGCGCGGATCTGCTGTGTCGGCGCAAGCTTTATGATGTTGCCGTCGCTGACCAGTAAGATTTTCTCTTTACCTGCAAGTAATGGCGCTATCGCCGGGATCGCGCCTGCGCCACTTATCAGGGTGCTATTAATCGTTACCACAACCTTCTCCTGTCTCTGTTATGGTGATTGAGTTCAATCATTACTTGTCAATCACCGTCACTACATGGCCTAAATTTATAATTTATTCGCAAACTGAATAAGTTGATCTTGCTCACATATAATCAATCATGATTGAATATAATCATATTCAGTCCATAATGACCCGGAGAAGGGATGAACGATCCAACCTCGGATAAACAGATAGCCATCCTCGCTGATGACTTTACCGGCGCGAATGACGCGGGTGTCAGCCTGGCGCAGTGCGGAATGACGGTGGATGTGGCGTTAAGCGCGAACTACGTCAGCACAGCGCAGGCCCGCATTTATAACAGCGATAGCCGGGCGTTGACCGCCAGCGATGCCGCACAGCGGGTTACTGCGTTGACGCAAAAGATTGTCGCGCACGGCGCGCCGCAGTGGCTGGTTAAGAAGATCGATTCCACGCTACGCGGCAACGTGGGGGCGGAAGTCGCCGCCATGTTGCAGGTCTGCAAGGCTCCCGCAGCGATTATCGCGCCGGCTTTTCCGACTGCGGGGCGCATCACCCGCAACGGGCAGTGCTTTGTTCACGGGCAATTACTGACAGACACCGAGTTCGCCAGCGATCCAAAGACGCCAGTGACCAGCGCCGACATCGGCACCTTGCTGGCGGCGCACAGCCGCGCGGAAATCCGTTACCTGCATGCCGCTGATGTGGCAGCGGCGCTGGCGACCGCATCAGCGAGTGCGACCCTGCTACTGGTGGTGGATGCACAAAGCGATGCCGAACTGGATGAGATTGTTGCCGGGGCCGAATCGGCGACGTCGCGCCCGCTGCTGGTGGGTTCCGCAGGGCTGTGCGATGCGCTGGCACGTCGGCTGAACCCGTGTGTTCCGCGCACGGTACTGGCGGTGGTGGGGTCGATGAGCGAAATCGCTCAACAGCAGCTGGCGTGGGCGGCAAAACATCCCCGCACCGAGCAGGTGTTTATTGATATCAACACGTTGTTCACCCCGGCTGCAGCAGAGTACCGACAACGTATTGTCCGCATCCTGGTCAGTGGCCGTCACTGTCTGGTGCACACCTGCCCGGATACGCAGGCGCGTCACCAAATTGCCGCACTGTGTGAACAGCAGGGCGTAAGCCGCAGTGAACTGGGTGAGCGTATTTGCGCGTTTTTAGGTGCGTTGACACGGGATGTGTTGCGCGAAGCGCAACCGGACGCGCTCTATCTTTCCGGTGGCGATGTGGCGGTTGCTGCGGCCCATGCGCTGGGGGCGAAAGGTTTTAGCATCCGCGGACGGGCGGCAGGCTGCGTACCGTGGGGATACTTTTCAGGTTGTCTGTGGCAACGACCGGTGATGACCAAAGCAGGTGGCTTTGGTGACGAAACTACCTTGCTTAAGGTTTTGCATTTTATCGAGGAGAAATCGAGTGACTAATATCATTGCTGTAACGATGGGCGACCCGGCGGGTATTGGCCCGGAGATCATTATCAAATCGCTGGTCGAAGGAGAGTTAACCGGTTCGCCGGTGGTGGTGGTCGGGTGCGCGCGCACGTTTCAGCGTATCCTCGGGTTGAATATCACCCCGCGCGCGGAACTGCGGATAATTGAACGCGTTGCTGATGCGCGTTTTGCGCCGGGCGTTATCAACGTGATTGATGAACCGCTGGCAGATGTCGAAGCCCTGCAACCCGGCGTGGTGCAGGCACAGGCCGGGGATCTGGCTTATCGCTGCATTAAACGCGCCACCGAACTGGCGATGAGCGGGGACGTGAAAGCCATTGCCACCGCGCCACTGAACAAAGAGGCCCTGTATCTGGCCGGGCATCACTATCCGGGTCACACCGAACTGCTGGCGCAACTGACTGGCAGCAAAGATTACGCGATGGTGCTCTACACCGATAAACTGAAAGTGATTCATATCACGACGCATATCGCCCTGCGTAAATTCCTCGACACCCTGAATCAGGATCGCGTGAAAACGGTGGTGCGTATTGCCGATACATTCCTGAAACGCGTCGGCTATGACAATCCGCGGATTGCGGTGGCGGGGGTCAACCCGCATGCGGGCGAAAACGGATTGTTTGGCGATGAAGAGATCACTATCGTTGGCCCGGCGGTTGAGGCGATGAAAGCCGAAGGGGTAAATGTGACCGGGCCGTGCCCGCCTGATACGGTGTTTATGCAGTGTCACGAAGGGATGTATGACATGGTGGTGGCGATGTACCACGATCAGGGGCATATTCCATTAAAATTGCTGGGCTTTTACGATGGCGTTAATATCACCGCCGGGCTACCGTTTATCCGTACCTCGGCGGATCACGGCACCGCATTTGATATCGCCTGGCGTGGTATAGCCAAAGCCGAAAGCATGGCGGTATCCATCCAGTTAGCAATGCAAATTACACGGGAATAATATGAAGGGATATAACCGGTTAGAGCAGATTATGGATTACCTGAAAGGGCATAATCTGGTGACGGTGGATCAACTGGTCGCGGCGACGGATGCTTCACCTGCCACCATTCGCCGCGATCTGATCAAGCTTGATCAGGAAGGGGTGATCAGTCGCACCCACGGCGGTGTAACGTTGAACCGGTTTATCCCCTCGCAGCCGACGACCAGCGAAAAAATGCAGCGTAATCTGGCGGAAAAACACGCCATTGCCTGTGCTGCCGCCTCACTGGTGAAAGCCGGGGATGCGATTGTACTGGATGCGGGCACCACGATGATTGAGCTGGCTCGCCAGCTCACGCACCTGCCGCTGCGGGTGATCACCAGCGATTTGCACATTGCGCTGTTTCTGTCGGAATTTAAACAGATTGAAGTGACGATTATCGGCGGGCGTATTGATGATTCCAGCCAGTCCTGCATTGGCGAGCATGGGCGCAAGCTGCTGCAAAACATCTGGCCGGATCTGGCGTTTGTCAGCTGTAACGGTTGGGAACTGGAACGCGGGATCACTGCGCCAACGGAAGAGAAAGCCGCGCTTAAGCACGATCTGATCGCTAACGCCAAACGGCGGATCCTGCTGGCGGACAGCAGCAAATATGGCGCGTGGTCATTGTTTAACGTGGCGAACCTGGATTCGCTGACGGATATCATCACCGATGCGCAACTCAGTGCGGATATCCGCCAGCAGCTTGAGTCTCTGCCCGGGCGGTTAACCATTGCCGGTTAACCGCGCACGTCAGGGCAGACGGGCAATATTGGCCTGGATAACCCCGACGGAGTGGTTGAATTTCGCCACTTCGTCATCCCGCAGTTGTAACTCAATAATCTGCTGTACACCGTTTTGCGCCAGCACAGCAGGGACCCCGATCGCGACATTTTTCACGCCATACTCACCGTCGAGAATGCAAGAGATCGCCAGCGCGCGGTGGCTGCCGGTGAAAATATTACGGCAAATCTCGGCAATGGTGCCGGCAATACCATACTCGGTGCAGCCTTTACGGGCATAAATCTCAAAACCGTGGCGGCGAACTTTTTCCGCCAGTGCATCGACATCCAGCGTCTGGCCAGTTTTGCGCCGGTAGACCTCGGCAATGGGCGAACCGTAGACCGATGAATGCGACCACACCGGAAACTGGGTATCGCCGTGTTCACCGAGAATAAACGCATCGATACTCTGTGCGCCAATTTCCAGTGACTGCGCCAGCGCACGGCGCAGACGAGTCGTATCAAGCCAGACGCCAGTACCAATCACCTGGTTGCGCGGTAGGCCGGAGAGTTTCCACACCTGCCAGGTAATGATGTCGCAGGGATTGGTGGCAACAAGGAAAATGCCGTTGAAACCGTTTGCCATCATGGCCGGTACAATTTTTTGCACGATCCGCGCGGTGTTGGTCAGTTCGTCGAGTCGCGTCTGGCCAGGTTTTAACGGGCCACCGGAGACGGTGATCACCGCAATATCGACATCCGCGCACGCTTCAACCGGGCGCGTTGAGATGGTCATCATGCCCGGCATATACGCAGCGGCATCCGACAGATCCTGAGCGTGGCCTTCCACGCGCTGTTGGTCCAAATCCACGAGGATCAACTCCTCGCAAATGGTCTGGTTCAGCAGGGCGTAGGCGGCGGACGCCCCCACATTGCCAGTACCAATAATCATCACCTTACGGGCTTTCGTATTCATTCTGGTTCCGTTATCAGGGTTAGTTCTGCGCGTAAGGTACCGTCTGTCATCCCGGCTGTGCAACGGCCTGTATCATCTATAGGTTAATCGTATGACGTGGGTGCGGGTCTGGCTGGCTAATTTAACAAGGGAGTAACAATAAGGCGTGCCTGATGTACAGTATTAACGATGCCACTGCCGCCCAGCCGGATGTGATTGCACTGATTGACGAACTGGATCGCTATCAGCGTGCGCTCTATCCGGCGGAGAGTAACCATCTGCTTGATTTGGCCGCTTTACCTGCGCAAAAGCTGATCCTGAGAAAAATCCGGCACACCGAGGGGGCGACCGTGGGGTGCGGCGCGGTGGTGCTGAACGGCGATGGCAGCGGCGAGATGAAACGGGTGTTTATCGATCCCCGGCATCGCGGGCAACGACTGGGTGAAATACTGATTGCCGCGCTGGAGCAGGAGGCGGCTGCCCGTTTTTGCCATACGTTGCGTCTGGAGACCGGGATCAGGCAGCTGGCAGCGGTGAAGTTGTATGAGCGTTGCGGTTACCAGACCTGCCGCGCTTTTGCGCCCTATGTCGACGATCCCTTGAGTATTTTTATGGAAAAAACGCTTATCGCCGACCTGCGTTTTGCCATGCAATAAACCGACACCGGGCGTTAACGTTACTGCAACAGTTCAATAAATGCCTCCAGATGACGGGTTTTCGCACCACGACGCCATACCAGCCAGGTGGTCAGCCAGCGCCAGTTTTCCGCCAGCGGCCAGGCTTCCACCTGGTGATGACCGGGCATACTTTCCAGCATACTGCGGGGGATCAGCGCCAGTCCGGCCCCGGCGATCACACAGGCCAGCATGCCGTGGTAGGACTCCATCTCGTGAATTTTTCCGGGCGTAGCGCGATCGGCGTTAAACCAGCTCTCAAAATGGCGGCGGTAGGAGCAGTTAGCGCGAAAGGCGTAGATGCTGGCGCCATTGACCTGCGACGCGCGCTCAATTCGCTCGTGACCGTGCGGCGCGACAATCATCATCTCTTCACGGTAAACCGGGATCCCTTCCAGGCCCGGGTGCATGATCGGGCCGTCGACGAAAGCAGCGCTCAGTTTTCCTTCCATCACGCCGTCAATCATGGTGCCGGAAGGCCCGGTGGACAGATCAAACTGGATACGCGGATAACGCTGGTTGTACTGCGCCAGCGTGGCGGGAATGCGCACCGCTGCGGTGCTTTCCAGCGCGCCCAACGAGAACAGCCCTTGCGGTTCGTCACCGGCAACCACCATGCGGGCTTCATCCACCAGCGCCAGGATCTGCTGGCTGTAACGCAAGAAACTGTGCCCTGCCGGGGAGAGACGCAGGCGCTGGTTTTCGCGGATAAACAGATCGACGCCGAGATCGGACTCCAGCTGGCGAATGCGGGTCGTGAGATTGGAGGGCACGCGATGCACCTTCTGCGCCGCCTGGGTAATACTGCCGGTCTGCGCCACGGCGTTAAACATCTCAAGCTGGGTTAAATCCATACCATTCTCTCTTTGTGAACAGTGTCGTTAATATTATTCAGTTTTCAGAAATAACAAATTCCGCCACTCTGATGCAAGTCCTGACTACTTTTAAGGGAGACCCGTATGTCTATCACCGCGACAACCCATGCTATTTCCATCAACCCGGCCACCGGGGAAACCTTGAGCGCCACACCGTGGGCCAGCCCCTCAGACGTGGACGCGGCCCTCGAACAGGCGGCTAACGGCTATCGCCAGTGGCGTGTGCTCAGCGTGGCGGAGCGTGCGCAAAAACTGCGCGATGTCGGCGCGGTGCTACGTGAACGTGGCGAAGAGATGGCGCAACGGATCAGCCAGGAGATGGGGAAACCGATCCTGCAGGCACGGGCCGAGGTGAACAAATCCGCCAGCCTGTGCGACTGGTATGCGGATAACGGTCCGGCAATGCTTGGCAGCGAGCCGACTCAGGTTGAGCATAACCGGGCCACCATTGAATACCGGCCGTTGGGGGCGATTCTGGCGGTGATGCCGTGGAATTTTCCGGTGTGGCAGGTGATGCGCGGCGCGGTGCCCATCCTGCTGGCAGGTAACAGTTATTTACTGAAACATGCGCCTAATGTGCTGGGATGCGCGGCGCTGTTGGGTGAGATTTTCACCCGCGCCGGGATCCCGCACGGAGTGTTTGGCTGGGTGAACGCCACCAACGATGGCGTCAGTCAGGCCATCAATGACCCGCGTATTGCCGCCGTTACGGTGACCGGCAGCGTACGCGCGGGCGCAGCCATTGGCGCACAGGCGGGGGCGGCGCTGAAAAAATGCGTACTGGAATTGGGCGGTTCTGATCCCTTTATTGTGCTGAACGACGCCGACGTTGATCTGGCAGTGAAAGCGGCTGTCGCCGGGCGTTATCAAAATACCGGACAGGTCTGCGCCGCTGCGAAACGTTTTATTGTTGAATCCGGCATTGCGCAGGCGTTTACCGACAAATTTGTTGCTGCCGCAGCCGCGCTAAAACAGGGGGCACCGGACAACGAAGAGCACTATCTGGGGCCGATGGCACGTTTTGATCTACGTGATGAGCTGCATGCGCAGGTGCAGGCCAGCATTCAGCAAGGGGCCACACTGCTGCTCGGTGGGGAAAAGGTTCCGGGGGCGGGCAACTACTACCCGGCGACGGTACTGGCTGGCGTGACGCCGGAGATGACCGCATTCCGCCAGGAGCTGTTTGGCCCGGTTGCCGCTATCACCCTTGCTCGTGATGCTGAGCATGCGCTGGCGCTGGCTAATGACAGTGATTTCGGTCTGTCTGCCACTGTTTTTACCGCCGATGATGCGCAGGCTGAGTGGTTTGCCAAACACCTGGAGTGCGGCGGTGTGTTTATTAACGGCTACAGCGCCAGCGACGCCCGCGTGGCGTTTGGTGGTGTGAAGAAAAGCGGTTTTGGCCGTGAGCTGTCGCACTTTGGTTTGCATGAGTTTTGCAATATCCAGACCGTATGGAAAGATCGTTTGTAACCGTATGCGCGCCCCGGTGGGGCGCGCCACGCCTCGCTGTCATGGGGGTGTCATGATCCTTTTGTAGACTCACGGCAACGTTGTGGTTATAGAAGAATATCATGAACTTAATGCAAATTTTTCGCCGTATTGTTCGGCGTGTTACGCCTCAGCAGTTTGGTTTGTTAGCCGGTATTTTCTGCATCATTGGTCTGTTCTCCGCGCTGCAAATCGCCTCCTCATTTCTCCTTTCCGCGTCGTTACGCGAAGCACAGCACAATGAACAGTTAAACCAGCAGGCACACCTGCAACAGGTTCGCGTGGATGAAGCCCGCGTGGCGTTGCTGACGGCAAGCGATCTGCTTAATCGCGCGGGCGTCTGGTTTATGCAGGACAAAGAAACCGGCTCCGAAGGAAGCTGGCGCAGTCTGATGGATGAAACCCACAGCGCACTGGAGGCGTCGCAAAAGGCCTGGCAAGCCTGGCTGGCACTGGATCCGCCGAAAGACGACGGTTTACTCAACAGTTATCAGCTGTTTTACGGCGCGCTGAAAGAGCAGGCGGATGGGCTGGTGAAAACCCAATCGATCGATGCTTTCTTTGCGGTGCCAGCCCAGGCCTTCCAGGCAGACTTTAATGACAACTATGCCCGTTTCCAGCAGGCCAGCGAAAGCCGTGCGGAAACCGGTCGTCAGGCGTTACTGTCCAACCTTGGGCAGCTACAGCATGTCTTTGTGCTGGTGCCAGTACTGCTGCTGGTGATTGCGGTGTTGGTATGGTTTGCCATGTCGCGCTGGGTGATCACACCACTGCGTCGGCTGATTGCGCATATCAATATTCTGGCTGCGGGCGATCTGGGAACGGCGCTGCCGCCGGTGCCACGTTTTAACCGCGAGGTTGAGCAGCTTAGCCTGAGCATTCACAGCATGCAGCTTGGACTGCAACAACTGGTGATGCAGGTCAGTGACGCAACCGCTTCCATGGTGAACACCATCAGCCACCTCGCGGAAGGTAATCAGTCGCTTTATCAGCAGTCGACGAAACAAGCGCAGGAACTGACGGATGTGACCGAACATATCGCCACACTGGAGTCCCACGTTGAAGGCAGCACTGGCTTCGCCCAGCAGGCCCGTCAACAGGCGGATGAGGCGCAAAAAATCGCCGCAGGTGGCGATCGCATGATGGATACGGTTAACCAGTCGATGCGCGAGATCGTCGAACGATCGGCTGAGATGCGCAACATTGTCGATATGATTGATGGCGTCGCATTCCAGACCAATATTCTGGCGCTGAATGCGGCCATTGAAGCGGCTCATGCGGGGAATCACGGGCGCGGCTTTGCGGTAGTGGCGAAAGAAGTGGGGCTGCTGGCGCGGAAGAGTAGCCACTCAACGCAAACTATTCAGCAGTTGATTAATCACTCCCTGCAAGGGATCACTGACGGTACGCAGGCGGTGAGCCGCCTTGAAAGCAACTTGCAAAAAGTGACCGGGCTGGTGGGACACTTAAGCGGCGTACTCAATGAGATCTCCGCCGCGACACTGAACCAGGGGGAGAGTATCCATCTGATGACCCGGCGTTTGCATGCCCTGAATACGGTCGCCCGGCGCACGGGGGAACTGGTATCGACGGCGACGCAAGCCTCTGAACAACTGCATCATGACTCTCATCAGTTACTGCAGGCAGTGGCGCGTTTTCGCCTGCCAGCCTGACGCGATTCATTCGTCTCTGTTATACTCGCAGGCCGTTTTTGGCCTGTGAGCAAGGGGTGAATGTGGCAACGGCAATGGATAATGGCGTACTGGATGCGGTGCTTGCGCAGGTACGTCCGCTGTTGGGTCAGGGCAAAGTGGCGGATTATATTCCCGCGCTGGCCTCGGTAAGCGGCAATAAGCTGGGCATTGCTATCAGTACGGTGCAGGGAGAACATTTCTACGCAGGCGACGCCCACGAACGTTTTTCTATCCAGTCTATTTCTAAGGTACTCAGTCTGGTGGTAGCCATGAACCACTACGCCGAAGAGGAGATTTGGCAGCGCGTGGGGAAAGATCCCTCCGGGCAGCCCTTTAACTCGCTGTTGCAACTGGAAATAGAGCAAGGCAAACCGCGCAACCCCTTTATTAACGCCGGGGCGCTGGTGGTGTGCGATATGCTGCAAAGCCGCCTCAGCGCGCCGCGCCAGCGTATGCTGGAAATCGTACGAAAACTCTCCGGCGTGCATGACATCGCCTACGACAGCGCCGTCGCCCGCTCTGAATTCGACCACTCCGCCCGTAATGCCGCCATCGCCTGGTTGATGAAGTCGTTTGGTAATTTCCATAACGATGTCTCCACCGTGTTGCAAAACTATTTTCACTACTGTGCACTCAAAATGAGCTGTGTCGAGCTGGCGCAGACGTTCCTCTTTCTGGCGCAGGGGGGGCACGCTGCGCACATTTCCTCACCCATCGTTACGCCGATGCAGGCGCGTCAGGTGAATGCGCTGATGGCCACCAGCGGCATGTACCAGAATGCCGGAGAGTTCGCCTGGCGGGTTGGCCTGCCGGCAAAATCCGGCGTCGGTGGCGGTATTGTGGCGATTGTGCCGCATGAAATGGCGATTGCGGTCTGGAGCCCGGAACTGGATGAGGCCGGGAACTCACTGGCAGGTGTCGCGGTGCTGGAGGCCTTAACGCAACAACTGGGGAGGTCGGTGTACTGATGGCCGATTTAACGCCGCTGTTCGCCCGCTTGTCACGCTCGGCGTTTCGTTCCCGCTTTCGCCTTGGCGTAAAAGAGCGGCAGTATTGTCTGGATAAAGGCGCTGAGGTGATTGCGTCACACGCGGCGGATTTTGTTGCCCGCCGTCTGGCACCTGCGCAGCCGCAAAATGACGGTAAGCAGACGCCGATGCGAGGGCATCCGGTGTTTATCGCCCAGCATGCCACCGCGACCTGTTGCCGCGGGTGTCTGGAAAAATGGCACAACATTCCACATGGATATCCATTAACAGAAACGCAACAACAGTATATTGTGGATGTGATTTACCACTGGCTGGTCGTGCAGATGAATGCACCGCGCTGAACGGAAGCGCGCAAGGTAAGCATGCTAAGCTATAGGAATTTCCCCTGTGTATCGAACAGAGTGCCGTGCGCGTGATATGGATTAAGATGTGATGCGATCATTATTTTCAACCCCTTTTCGTCCATTCCAGGAAGAGAAACCGCTGAATAACGCCGCGGTGATTTTCCTACTGACAACGCTATTTTATTTTCTGGGCGCCATGATGCGTCTGGTGGAAGAGTTGTCGCTTTTCTGGCCGCTGAATGCGGTTATGGCGGGGGTTTTTGCGCGTTACGCCTTTCTGCATCGCTGGCAATATTATCTGATTAGCTACATCGCTATGCTGGCCTATGATGCGATTACCACCTCCTGGGGCACGGCATCGCTGATTATTAACTTCTCCAATATGGTGTTTATTATCACCATGGTTCATTTGATCACCCTGGAACGTAACCAGATGGTCAAAGCCCCGGAACCGGTGAATGCCCTACGGCTCTTTGGTTATTGCATGTTTGCCGCACTGCTGTGCGCGTTTTTTGGCGCGGTCGGCTCGGTCGGGATTAACGGGCAAGGCTTTTTGCAACTGCTGGCGGACTGGTTCAGTGAGCAATTTTCCACGGGTGTGTTGATTCTGCCGGGCATGCTGACGATGAGCTGGCCGCGTGAACCGTTGCAGTTCAAACCACAGCAATTGCTGCCTATTGGCGCGGTGATAGTGTCGGTGCTGGCGTCGGTGGTGATTGGCGGCGCTGGCAGTCTGGCATTCCCACTACCGGCGTTGATTTGGTGCGCTGTCGTGTATCCGCTGCCGTTAACCAGCCTGGTGACATTGCTGACCGGCGGGGCGGAAATCATGCTCGTCGCCAATGGCGCAATCAATATTTTCGTGGGATCGCCCATGGAAATGCCACACATGTTTTCCGCCCGTCTGGGCATCGCCACCCTGGCGATTTGCCCGGTGATTGTCTCCGTGAGCGTGGCGAAAATTAACCGCCTGATCCGCCAGGTCTCCCTGCGCGCTGATTTTGATTTCCTGACCCGCGTCTATTCCCGTTCAGGGCTGTACGAAGCGCTGAATAACGATGATAAGCGCTTTGCCGACAAGCATGTGACGGTGATGCTGATGGATATCGATTATTTCAAAAGCGTGAATGATAACTACGGTCACGAATGCGGCGATCGGGTGTTGGCCGCTTTTGCCCGGAAAGTGCAGGAAGCGCTGGGAGAGCGGGGCATTGTGGCGCGAATGGGTGGCGAAGAGTTTGTGGTCGTGGCGATCACCGCCGATCCGGATGATGGATTTACGCTGGCAGAAAAGGTGCGTCACTCCATCGAACATTACCCCTTCAAGTGGCGGCAACAAACGCTGCATTTGACCGTCAGCATTGGCTTGAGTAGCGGTCTGACGGAAGCCTGGGCGTTGACCGAAATGTTCAATGAACTGCTGGCGGAAGCGGATGAAAATCTCTACCGTTCGAAAAAACAGGGCCGCAATTGTACAACCTCCAGTAAAGATATTGTTTTTGCCGACGCGCCGTCGCAGGTTTCGTCGGGCCAATAGTTCCTGGCTTTATTCACTCCGCTGATGTTTGATGCAGTTAATATCGATAACTTATTAAATTGCTTGCTACTAATTTTTAACGTCAATACTATTATTGGCTATACGTAGCGGGAAAAAAGCGCGCCATGAACGGGTCTGATAATTTGAATAAAAACGAGCGGATCTCTGGCAGACGTTTTGTCAGGCGCATGTACCTGATGCGTATCCTCGGAACGTTGCTCTGTTTTTTCCCTATTCTTTCCGTGCTACAGGAACTGCAGCGACCGTTATGGACGATCGTCCTGCTCTCTGCGAACGCTTTTCTTTGGCCGACCCTCGCATTTTTACGTGCCCGTCACGCCCGTTCGCCGCTGAACAGTGAACATCAAAACCTGGTTATAGATGCAGGTGCAGGGGGCTTGTGGATCGCGCTGATGGCGGTTAATCCGCTCCCTTCTGTGGTGATCGCCACGGTCCTGCTTACCGACCGTTTATCGGCGGGCGGTTTTATCCTGATGCGTAAAGCCGGTCTGACCATGGTAGGGATCTTTCTGCTGACATGGCTGGCGCAGGGGATGCCTGTTGAACGGGTGGTGACGCAGCGGACAATGTTCGCCACCTTGCCGCTGATTGCTATCTATTTACTCGCCTTAAGTGTGCTGACCGATAGCATTGCCGTTAAACTGCGGATGAAAAGTCGCGAGCTTGAACGCATTGCCATGATGGATCCGCTGCTGGATATCGCCAACCGGCGGCTATTGGAAAAGCGCATTCAGTATGAGCTGGAGAAACTGCGTACGACGCCCGGACACTCCTCTTTGATGTTTATTGATATTGATAATTTTAAAGAGGTTAACGACCGTTTTGGTCATAAAGTCGGGGATGCGTTGTTGGTCACGGTGTCGAAAATTTTGCATGTTGCCTCCCGCAAAAACGATACGCCTGCCCGGCTTGGCGGCGATGAGTTTGTTGTTTTACTACCGGACACATCGCCTGATGAAGCACACGCGGTGGCGACGCAGATTATGAATGAGGCGTCGATCATGCCTATCGTGCAGGAATACGCGTTTACCTGTACGCTGAGTATAGGGATTGCCAGCGCTTTGCCGGGTATGCATACCGTTAGTGAATGGTTAAAAGCGGCGGATGATGCGTTGTATCAGGCTAAGCGTCTGGGGAAAAACCAAATTTACTCGCACTGACAATCGCTCGGTATAGACTAAACTTTATGCTGTATATCGTAGGTTGAACGATATATTTCTTCATATCATTGCGAAAAACAGCCTGAGAATGATGAGATAGGCACTCTATGAAAATACCTGCTATTCCCGCCAATGAGGAAAAACGTCTTGCCTCATTGCATGATTCGGGACTCCTGGAGAGTGGTGTTACCGACCGGTTAGATCGCTTAACCCGTCTGGCAAAACGTATGTTTAATGTTCCGGGGGCATTGATTACGTTGGTCGATGAAACCACGCTGCATTTCAAATCCACGGCGGGTTATCCGAAAGAATCCCTGCCACGCAACATCTCCTTCTGTGGTCATGCGATATTATGCGCCGACCCTTTGATTATCGAAGATGCGTCCCGCGATGAACGTTTTGCCGATAACCCGCTGGTGACGGGGGATGCGCACATCCGCTTCTACGCAGGCCATCCATTGCACTTGCCGGACGGGGCGGTTGTGGGATCGTTTTGTCTGATCGACAAGCAACCGCGCAGCTTCAGCGACACGGAGTTCGACAGCCTGAAAGATTTCGCCATGATTGTTGAAGATGAGTTCGCGGTAATGAGCGCGGCCACCACCGATGAACTGACAGGGCTGTTTAATCGTCGTGGGTTTGACAGCCTGGCGAAGTTCGCTATTTTTGGCGCACGCCGCCGTGCGGAGCCGTTAACGCTGGCGTGGATCGATCTCGATAACTTTAAAGCGATCAACGACACCTGGGGGCATGCGGAAGGGGATGAAGCGCTAAAATCAATGGCGTCGGTCATGGCGGCCAGCTTGCGCGAAGCCGATTTGCAAGTGCGCTACGGTGGTGATGAGTTTGCGATTATCTTTTCCGACACCGATGAGCAGGGGGCCTGGATCGCCATGCAGCATCTGGTTGAACAGGTTGAAGCCTGGAATCTCTCTTCTGGTAAACCCTGGAAGCTGGCGTTTTCTTGGGGGCTGAGCGAGTTCGATCATGACGGCAGCGGTGAGTTGCATCCGTGGATGAAGGATGCGGATAAAAAAATGTACGCGATGAAGCAACAGAATAGCCGTGCACGCTAAACCTTAAGTTAAACCTGTTGCGGCGACGCGTGGTAATTTCATGTAAATCAGATAGTGGTTGTTTTTATAAGGAAGAAAAATGACCGCTTATCCTCTTCACGCCCTCTCTGGCGGTGACCTTTCGCTTATGCCCCCACTCTTGCGGGAAAAATCCTTCTGTTTCTGATCAGGCGTGGTGGTCAGCACCACGCGCGAGGAGCGCATTGCCTTTCTCTCTTGTAATGCAGCTGGCTGCGCGCCGGGGAGAGCCGGCGCTATGCACTGATGTCGCAGAGAAATGTGACAGCAACGACATTTTTTTACACGCTTTTATAATTGTCGCCACTAAGCAGTCCCATTTTGATCAAAACAGGGTTTCATGGTCTAAAAGTCTGGTAAGTTATTACACCAATCTTCCCAGGTTGTATGACTAATCAAAAAAGGAACCCACTGTGAACACATTAAACCGTCGCAACTTTCCCGGCGCTGAATACCCTGAGCGTATTATTCAGTTCGGCGAAGGGAATTTTTTGCGCGCTTTTGTCGACTGGCAAATCGATCTGCTGAACGAGCACACCGACCTCAACGCCGGTGTGGTGGTTGTTCGCCCGATCCAGAGTGATTTCCCGCCGTCCCTGAGTACTCAGGATGGCCTTTACACCACTATCATTCGTGGTCTGAACGAGCAGGGTGAAGCGGTGAGTGATGCCCGCGTGATCCGCTCCGTGAACCGCGAAATCAGCGTGTATGCGCAGTATGACGAGTTTCTGAAACTGGCGCACAACCCGGACATCCGCTTTGTATTCTCTAACACCACGGAAGCGGGCATCAGCTATCATGCCGGGGACAAATTCGACGATGCGCCTGCGGTGAGTTATCCGGCGAAACTGACCCGTCTGCTGTTCGAACGTTTCAGCCATTTTTCTGGCGCAGTCGACAAAGGCTGGGTGATCATTCCGTGTGAACTGATTGATTATAATGGCGACGCGTTACGCGAACTGGTACTTCGTTATGCGCAAGAGTGGGCGCTGGGTGCTGAATTTATTCAGTGGCTGGATAACGCGAACGCCTTCTGCTCCACGCTGGTGGACCGTATCGTAACCGGTTATCCGCGTGATGAAGTGGCGAAACTGGAAGCGGAACTGGGCTATCAGGATAGCTTCCTCGACACGGCGGAACACTTTTATCTGTTTGTGATCCAGGGGCCGAAAACGCTGGCGTCTGAACTGCGCCTCGACAAATTCCCGCTGAACGTGCTGATTGTCGACGATATTAAACCGTACAAAGAGCGTAAAGTGGCGATCCTCAACGGTGCGCACACTGCGCTGGTGCCGGTGGCCTATCAGGCAGGGCTGGACACTGTTGGCGAGGCGATGAACGACACGGAAATTTGCGCGTTTGTAGAGAAAGCGATTTACCAGGAGATAATCCCGGTGCTGGATCTGCCGCGCGATGAGCTGGAATCGTTCGCCAGCGCGGTAACGGGGCGCTTCCGTAACCCGTACATCAAACACCAGTTGCTCTCCATTGCGCTGAACGGTATGACCAAGTTCCGTACCCGTATTCTGCCGCAACTGCTGGCAGGGCAGAAAGCCACCGGTAAACTGCCAGCACGCCTGACGTTTGCGCTGGCGGCGCTGATTGCTTTCTATCGTGGCGAGCGTAACGGACAGGCTTATCCGGTGCAGGATGATGCGCACTGGATTGCGCGTTATCAGCAACTGTGGAGCCAGCATGGCGATCGCCAGATCAGCACCAGCGAGCTGGTTAAAGCGGTTCTGTCGGTGAGCGACCATTGGGAACAGGATCTGACGAAAGTCGCCGGTCTGGTTGAGCAAGTGTCGCTGGATCTGGATGCCATCCTGCTGCAAGGCATGCGTGAAGCCGTGAAGCCGCTGTGCTGATCCTGAACGCAGCATGCAGATAAACGCGAACCCGACTCCGGTCGGGTTTTTTTATGCTTTCTGACCGGCTACGTTAGCGTCCCTGACGGGTTTTATTATCATTAGTTACAACATACTTTTGAATAGTTGTATAACAGGTTTCAGTAACTTCTGCGCCAGCCATCTTCGTCTGGCATGTCGCTTTGTCACAATTCATTAGCATCCTTGCAACCGTGATGGCGATCACGTTTAATAGTGCAGCTCTCTCTTTGCATACGACTCAACATGATTGTCCGACCTGAACAACACTGGCTTACGCGTCTTTTCGTCTGGCACGGTTCGGTGCTGCCGAAAATTACCTCCCGACTGGTGATGAACTGCCTGCTCTCTATCGCCGTGATCTGGATGCTCCCCTGGTATACCTCGCTGGGTATCAAACTGACTGTCGCGCCGTTCAGTATCCTTGGCGTGGCGATTGCCATCTTCCTTGGTTTTCGTAACAACGCCTGCTTTGCCCGCTATAGCGAAGCACGATTGTTATGGGGACAACTGATGATCGCCTCGCGTTCGTTGCTGCGAGAAGTGAAAACCACGCTGCCGGATGACGACGGCGTGGCGCATTTTATCCGCTTGCAAATTGCCTTTGCGCATTGTCTGCGTATGACATTGCGCCGTAAGCCCCAGGGTGAAGTGCTGGCAAACTATCTGAGTGGGCAGGAACTCCGGACGGTGCTCAATGCCCATTCGCCGGCTAACCGCATTCTGTTATTAATGGCGGAGTGGTTGGGGGAGCGCCGGGCGAAGGGCACCTTGTCAGACATTCTGTTCCACAGCATCACGCAGCGTTTACATGACATGTCCGCAGTGCTTTCCGGGTGTGAACGCATTTTTACCACACCGCTGCCGTTTGCTTATTCACTGATTCTGCATCGTACGGTTTACCTGTTTTGCATCATGTTGCCGTTTGCGCTGGTGGTGGATTTGCACTTTATGACGCCGTTTGTCTCGGTGCTCATCTCCTACACCTTTATCTCGCTTGATACGCTGGCGGAGGAGTTGGAAGACCCGTTTGGTGAAGAGGATAACGATCTGCCGCTGGATGCCATCTGCAATGCCATTGAGATCGATTTGTTGCAAATGAACGATGCCGATGTGCTTCCGCACAAAATGACACCAGGCAAAAACTATCAACTAACCTAAACTTTTTCTGAGAGAGTAAGAAATCATTAAGATCTGCCCTGTTAAATGGCGATACCACCATACAGAGGGACATGCGATGGAAATGTCAGATAAAACGGTTTCGTTAGCGGTGACACTGGTTATCAGCTTATCTCTTCTGGCAACAGCGTGGGATCTCTCCCTCGTCAGTTGCCTTCCATGATCGTTATTCAACGCTGAGCAGCGCCCGCGTTTCCTGCGCCGGGCGCTGCAATAGCGCGATCGCTTCTTGCGCCGATCGCACATTGGTATAACCCATAATTAAACCGTAGCGCTTAGGGTTCTGGTTATACCACCGGGAGAGCGGGCTGACCTGCAACTGGTGTTGCTGCCAGATTTGCGCCAGTCGGACATCCTGTGTGCTGGTGCGCAACAACGCAATGATGTGCATTCCGCCGTCGCTCACTTCAATGTTAAACATCCCTGGATAAACCTGCTCCAGCGCAGCCAGCATGGTTTTTCTGCGTTGCGAGTAGAGCGTGCGCATTTTTTTCAGGTGGCGGAAAAAGTGGCCTTCCCCCATAAATGCGGCGAGGATTTTTTGTGTCAGCACGGGCTGGCCGCTTTCCGTCTGTTCCCCGGTTTCGCGAAACTGCGCCACGCAAGCGCGCGGCATCACCAGATAACTGATGCGCAGTGCAGGCATCACCGTTTTACTGAATGTGCCCATATAAATCACCCGATCCTGCGTATCGAGGCTTTTTAAGGCAGGCAGGACCTTGCGGGTATAGTGAAATTCGCCGTCGTAATCATCTTCGATAATCCAGCTTTCATTCTGCTGCGCCCAGTCCAGTAATTGCTGTTTACGCGGCAGTGAAAGGGTGACAGCAAGTGGGCTTTGATGTGACGGTGTCACAAAAACAAAGCGCGCATCGCGGTGATACTGTTGTATGTAATCAACCTTCAACCCGTGGTTATCCACTGGCGCAAAGTGCAGATTGCTGGCAATACGCTTAAGGGTTTGCTGACCGAAATAGTAGCCGGGATCTTCAAACAGCACTTTGTCGTCGGGTTTGCCCAGTGCGCTGAGAATCAATCGCAGGTTATGGTTATACCCGCTGGTGATAAATATCTGATCCGCTGAGCAGGAAAGCCCACGCGAAATATTGACGTAATGGGCAATCGCTTCACGCAACGGCGCATAGCCCATCAACGGCGGATTGGTCATTTCCACCGGCTGCATTGATCGCACCGCCTTGCCGCTCAGCAGCAGCCATTTCTTGTAGGGAAAGGCATCCAGCGACGGAATGCCAAGGCGCAAAAAGCCCGATTGATCGCGGAGCGTCTCCGCCATACTGAGGGGGAGATCACCGTTTTGCGCTGTCGGCAGGTTTTTTTTCTCACCGCCGAGTGACAAGTCCGGATTAACCCGTGTACCACGTGCGCCCTGGCTTACCAGATAACCTTCACCGACCAGTATTGCCCACGCCGTCTCCACTGTTTTACGCGCAACCCCTAATTCGCTTGCCAGCACGCGCACCGACGGCACTTTATCACCCGGTTTCAGCAATCCGCTGGTGATGCTGTGGCGATACTGCTCGTAAATGGTTTTGTAACCGGGTTTCATGTCCTACCTTGATTTTCACATTTTGCGTCTTTTTAGTATGCCATAAGTCGGTAGTATAGCGGCTGTTGAATCAATAAATGAGGTAAATGATTATGAGCACCCGCGTGAATCTCTTTCAGACCGCACCTTCGCTAATCAAAACTCTGGGTGATGCCAGCCAGGCATCGCACAACAGCAGCCTTGATACCGCCATTAAAAATCTTGTTGATGTTCGCGCATCGCAACTGAATGGCTGTACCTTCTGCCTCGATATGCATGTCAAACAGGCGAAAGTGCACGGCGAGCGTGAGTTGCGTCTTTACCATGTTGCGGTCTGGCGTGAGTCGCCGCTGTTTACCGCAAAAGAGCGGGCGGCGCTGGCATTAACCGAAGCGTTGACACGCCTCGGGGAGCAGGGCGTCAGTGATGAGCTGTACCGTGAAGTGCGTGAGCATTTCAGTGAGGTGGAAGTGGCTGAACTTGCATTCTCTATCGCTATCATTAATAGCTGGAATCGGTTAATGGTGCTGCAACAGACCTTACCCGGTGCGCTGGACAAAGCCTACGGCCTGGATCGCGCGCATCTCGAGTAATTAAACCGCTTCGCGGATAAAGGCGATAAACGCTTGCAGCCCCAGCGGGATATGGCGATGTCCCGGATAATACAGGCACAGCCCCTTAAAGGGCTGTGTCCACGCATCCAGCACGCTAACCAGCCGACCGCTACGCAGATCGTCTTCAATATAGAACCCTGGTAAGAAACCTACGCCCAGCCCGGCGCGCACCGCCGCGATCGAGGTAAACAGGTCGGTTGTCGCCAGCCGGGCGGGAACGGCAATCGCGTAATGCTGACCATGGTGCGATAGCTCCCAACGGTAAATCCCACCGTGCGACATGCGCATGCAAATCCCCTGATGCTGATACAAATCCTCCGGTGTTTGCGGTGTACCGTGCGCAGCAAACCATTCCGGCGTGGCCACAACCCGCATGTGAATATCCGGCGTCAAGGGGACGGCAATCATATCCTGCGGGATCGACTCGGCCAGGCGAATGCCTGCATCATACCCTTCGGCGACGATATCGATCATCCGGGCTTCGCTGGCGATTTCGAGGCGCATCAAGGGATAACGGGCAAGAAAACGCACCAACAGATCATCAAGAAAAAGCTGTCCTACCGCCTGAGGTACATTAATGCGCAACGTGCCGGACGGCTCGTCAGCGACGCTGTGGATCTCTTCCGTGGCATGGCGAATCTCCTGCAAGGCCGGGCCTACTCGCGCCACAAAACGTTGCCCGGCCTCGGTTAGCGCGACGCTGCGGGTAGTACGGTGAAATAGCCGCACATCCAGACGGCTTTCCAGCCCGGCAATGGCATTACTGACGGCGGTCGCCGACATACCCAGTTCTCTGGCCGCGGCGCGGAAACTGCCCTGGCGCATAACCGCCATCACCACTTCCAGCTCAATCAACCCTGAACGATGCATAGATTATCCCGAAAATCGAAACAACCTTTGCAGCATAGCGTGGATTATCGGCGCGATAAAGCTATGACACACTGGACACACGTTACAGAAGGAGGTTTCCATGCAATCTGTCGAACATATTTCCATTAACGGCGAATGGGTGACGCCGCAAGGCACAGAACGTTTTGACCTGTTTAATCCGGCGACTGGCGACGTCACTGGTCAGGTGCGTCTGGCAAACGAAGCCGATGCGCTGAACGCCATTGCCGCAGCAAAAGCCGCGTTTCCAGCCTGGTCGCAGACCCGTGTCGGGGAGCGAGTCGCGGCGCTGACGCGCATGCGTGAGGCATTAGCGGCGTGTGAAGAGGAGTTATTGCAGGCCATTGTGCAGGAGTATGGCGCGCCTGCCGCCCGCGCAGTCTGGATGGCACGCTACCCCGTGGCGGTTATCGATCAGGTGATAAGCGATCTGCAGCAGTTTGTGTTTACCTCACAGGTTGGCCACGCGCGTGTGGAGATGACACCGCTGGGTGTGGCCGGTCTTATCACTCCGTGGAACAGCAATGCGGGATTTATCTGCGGCAAGCTTGCCGCCGCGTTGGCGGCGGGGTGTACGGCGGTGATCAAACCCAGCGAGATGAGCGCATGGCAAACCCAGGTGGTGACTCGCGCATTGCATCAGGCGGAACTGCCGCCCGGCGTGTTTAATATTGTCACCGGGCGCGGCGAGGTGGTGGGCGAGGTGATGAGCCGTCACCCGGATATCGCAAAAATCTCGTTCACCGGCTCAACCATGACGGGCAAAGCGATCCTGCGTAATGCCGCTGACACCTTTAAACGGGTTACTTTGGAGCTGGGCGGTAAATCGCCCATCCTGATCCTGGATGATGCCGATCCCGCCACCGCCGTGCCTTTAGCGATACAGGCGGGGTTTATTAACAGCGGTCAGGCCTGTATTGCTGGCACGCGTATTCTGGTGCCGAATTCACGTAAGGCTGAGTACGAAGCGGCGTTGGCGCAGGCGGTTGCGTCGGTAAAATCAGGCGACCCGCACGATCCAGCTAACGATATCGGGCCGATGGTCAGTGAAAAACAGTGGCAGCGTGTGCAGTCGTACATTCGCCTTGGGCAGCAGGAAGGGGCGCGAGTACTGGCGGGCGGTGAAGGGCGGCCGGAAAATAGCGGGCAGGGGTGGTTTGTCCGCCCGACGTTGTTTACGGATGTGGAGAACACAATGCGCATTGCCCGTGAAGAGATTTTTGGCCCGGTGTTATCGGTGATCGGTTATCAGGATGATGCGCATGCGGTAGCGATCGCCAATGACACGGATTATGGATTAAGTGCGTTGGTACTGGGTCGCGATGTTGAACGTGCACAGCAGGTGGCGGCGCAAATTCACGCCGGGCGTGTGCAGGTGAACACGCTGGCGCATGAGGCCGGTGCGCCGTTCGGTGGTTTTAAACACTCAGGCATTGGGCGGGAAATGGGGCGCTGGGGATTAGCGGCGTTTATGGAGCCGAAAACCCTCGTCATGTAACGGAAGAACAGGCCCGATGGCATCCTGCATCATCGGGCCTGTGCGGCATTAACGCGCCAACTGGAAGAAGCGTACGGAATCGCGGAGGATTTCGCTTTGCTCGGTCATGGACTGGGCGGCGACAGCCGCTTGTTCCACCAGAGTGGCGTTCTGTTGGGTCACCTGGTCCATCTGTTCAATTGCCACGCTAATTTCCTTGATCCCCTGGTGCTGTTCCGTTGAGGCGGCAGAAATTTCCGCCACGATATCGGTCACCTTGTTTACCGACGTCACGATATCTTCCATCGCGCGGCTGGCAGTATCAGCAAAGCGTGAACCATCAGTGATCTTCTCCACCGTTCCTTCAATCAACTGCTTGATCTCTTTTGCCGCATCGGCGCTTTTCTGCGCCAGGTTGCGCACTTCGCCGGCGACCACCGCAAAGCCTTTACCCTGTTCGCCTGCGCGCGCAGCTTCAACCGCGGCGTTAAGCGCCAGGATATTGGTCTGGAAGGCAATCCCTTCAATCACCGAGATAATATCGACAATTTTCTGCGAGCTATCGGAGATTTCATGCATGCGTTTCAACATGTCATGCACCTCTTTGCCGCCTTTAACCGCCGTTTGTGATGTCTCACGTGCCAGATCGCTGGCTTTACGGGCGTTTTCGGCGTTGCTCTTCACGTTTTCCGTGATTTGCTGCATGTTCGACGATGTTTGCACCAGCGATGCGGCTTGTTCTTCGGTACGCTGCGACAGATCGTTGTTGCCTTCGGCAATTTCACTGGCGGCATGGGAGATAGATTCGCTGCCGTTAATAATGCCGTTAATGATCTCCGCCAGTTTGCTGTTCATAAACTTAATGGTCGCCAGCAAACTTTGGCTGTCGTTATCGCGTAGCGTGACATCCGCGCTCAGATTACCGGCGGCAATCGCTTTCATGATCGAAACCGCATAGGCCGGTTCGCCGCCCAACTGACGCGCCAGATTGCGAGAGATAAAGAGGGCGATCACACCTGTGGCAATCAGGGCCAGCAGCAGTAAACCACTCAGCAGGTATAAGGCCTGGTTATAACCTGCTTGCGAATCATCGCCCGCTTTATCGCCCAGCGCCAGTTCCATATCCACCAGCGTAGCCAGATCTTTCATTAACTGGGTACGGTATTTGGCGGAGACAGCGCCGCTGATTTTGGAGGCTTCATCCGCATTGCCACTGCTTACTGCGTCGATCACTTTGGCGTTAACGTCGACAAAGTTTTTAAAGTTATCGACCACTGTCGCAAACAGGGCACGCATCTCTTGCGGCGCATCGGCGGAGGCTTTGGCGTACTGCTGTTCCGCATTCAGGAATATGGCCTGGTTTTGCAGTAATTCTCCCCGATGCTGCTCGCGAGATTCCGGCGTAGTAGAGGTGATGTACTGAATCTGTTGCAAGCGCATTTCGGATAATACGCCACGCATTTCAAGGGAATAGCGAACACCAGGCATGCGGTTTTCGCGGAATTTATCAATATGGTGATTACTGGTGTTGAGCTGATAAATAGACACAACGCCCAGCAGCAACATCATCACAATCAGGATGGAGAAGCCGATGAGCAGTTTGGTCAGAACAGTTGCCTGCGCTATTTTTTTCATAATCCTACGCTATATAAAGAAAGGAATTATTAATAACGGCAATATTTCTGAAAATATTGATCTTTTTATCTGATCTTAATCACATTACGCTATGATTTTTGTGCAACGGCACATGGCGGGAAATAAATTTTGATTAAGGGGAAGGAGGGGTGTTAAAAATGTGAAGCAATTGTACAAAATGCAATTGAAATAATGTTTCAGTGTATTTCAATACTGAAGATGATTATTACGGAATTGCACGTAACAGGAATAAAAATTAACGCGATGTGCTAATTGGCAGTTCATCCGCCCATTTTGTCGCCTGGTTCATCAGCTCGCTGACCATGGCGTTCGACAAACCTAATTGCGCCGCCACCTCGTTGGCTTCTTTCCAGATCCGTTGTTCATAGAGACGCGCCAGACGCAGATAAAGGTACAATTCACCACTGTGGCTTTGCAGGGCTTTTGCCACTTCCGGAGAGACGGTGATTTGCTCAAGCAACTCGTCAAGCGGCAGTCCAAGGATCACATCAAGCAAGGAGAATAAACCGACCATAAATGCATCATTAATGGCATTATTGGCTGAGGTGCGCGCCGCCAGCAGTTCGCAGAATTTTGCGCGAATGAGGCTGAGATAATAGATCTCGGTGTTGCTCACCTCTTCAAACGAAGTCAGGCAAGCGACCAACACAAAACGGCGCATTTCGCTAATCCCAAGGTAAACCACCACGTCGCGTAATGATTGATTGCGAAAGCCGCTGATGCCGCGTGTGTTATAGAGAATATTCTGCGCATAGCGCATAATCTTGAAGGAAAGCGAGACGTCGCGTTTTAACAGATCTTCAATTTTATTTAAATTAGGTGATTCTACGTTCACTTCCTGCATCAATTTCAGTGCGAATGCCCGATTTTGCACCAATTTATTTCGCTTAGTGACAACCGGCTTGCTGAAAAAATACCCCTGAAACAAATTGAAGCCCATTTTTTTATAATTTTCGAATTCGTCATAGGTTTCCACTTTTTCCGCCAGCAAAACGGTATGGCGTAATGAATCACGGTTGGAACGAATAAACTGGCTTATTTCGTCGCGCGAACCACTCCTTATATCAAATTTAATAACGTTGACATACGGCATAAATGAATCCCATGCGTTACCGGGCACGAAATCATCCAGTGCGATGCGAAATCCGCTGTTATGTAAGCGTTTTACCGTTTCCAGTAGCTTGCCATCCGGCTTAGCATCTTCAAGTATTTCAATGACTACGCGATCTTTTGGCAACGTTTCCGCCAGGCCTTCCACCAACAGTTGGTAGGGGAAATTAACATATACCGTGCTGTTGTCACTTTTGCGTCCGACCGGGGCGCTAAGAAATTGTTCTTCAATTAATTGCGTGGTGGCTTGTTCCGCAGAGATATCCGGGAAACGGTTATCCATACTGTCCCTGAAGAGAAGCTCGTAACCGACGGTGTTTAATTGTTTATCAAATATCGCCTGTCTGGCCACAAAAGAATACATTCGCTACCTCACACACCTGTTACTTTTGTATAAGTTTTCCAAATATATAGGCTACAGTAACACCCTGACTACTGGAACCGTGTGATTGCGGCAAAATATTTTACTTTTATTATTAAATAATAGGACAGTGGCGTGGGGATGCACAGATATTCAGACCCGATGAACCCAGTGGCACCGGGCCTGTTTACCTTAGGGCTTCAGGCAGGTTCAAAACAGTACGCGCGTTCGCAGCAAGCATCACAACTGGGGGAGCGGCAGACCAGTTCGCCGTCGCTTTGCAGACAGCGCTGGCGATAGAAGAATTTTTTCCAGCGCATATTCTGGGTATTCATCTCAACAAGGCGCGGAAAGCAGTCGCTCATCAACTCCCGCAACTCTTCGCGTGAATGTAGCCCCAGATCCTGCCAGAGATGATTAAACGCCAGCGACACGCTGGCGATGATCAGATGCATCGGCGCCGCATCAGGCGCCATATAGCACGCCAGCCACTGCGCCAGTTGCTGCCGTTCCTCCGTTCGGGTGGCGTTCAGTTCGCTCATCACGGATTGTCGCAGCAGACAATCCGAAGGGATCTGCCCTGCTGGCGGCGAAAAATCAGCCTGCAGTGTTGCCCATTGCGCGGCATCAAGCCCCATCTTTAACGGATAACAGCCCTCGCCATGGGCATAAAGCCATAACAAACGCTGTAGCCAGTCGCGCGTCAACATCAGGCCACCCCCTGGTCAGGCTGTTTTGCCGCGCACTGCTGACGCCAGCGTTGCCACCAACGCAGTAGCGCAGTATTGATCGGTTGCCAGGCATCGTCGACACAGGGCTGAATGCCGCGCGCTTCCAGCTTTTGCCACGGTGCGTAACCGATGCGTGCGCAAAACACCGCTTTCACATCCGCCAGCAACGCAAAGAGCGCATCACCTTCCTGCGGATCACATTCATCCTGTCCGCCGCAATATTTCGGGGTAAATCGCTCATTGACCAGCACCGCGCCCGCTGCCGACAAACTGTAGATGCGAAAGCGATCCGCATGACCAAAATGCGCGTCGATTACCTCACCGTGGGTCGACGCCACGGCAACCAGGCAGGCATCTTTTTCGTCGGCATCGCCTTTGGTCAGAATGCTGGCATGCAATTGCGTGCGGCGATAGAGCGTAGGCAACCAGGGTTGAGGCGACGCCTCGACGGGGAGCAGGGCAAACTGCTGGCTACGATCTTCCCCCAGCATACCAATGGCATCGGCGCGGCACTGCTGGCAGTGGGTCATTTGCGGCATCACCTCGCCGCACGTTTCCCGGACGCGGGCTGTCATCGCGGCATCCGGCTCCGGCTGACCCTTCAGACCAAACACCGTGCCGTGTTCGGGGCGGGCAATCAACGGCATAATATTATGAATAAACGCACCGCTGGCACGCAACTCACGGCTGACGTCCGCCAGTGCCTGGTCGTTAATACCGGGGATCAATACCGAGTTGATTTTTACCAGCACCCCTTTTTCCGTCAGGCGACGTACCCCGGCAAGTTGTCGGGCGATCAGTATTTCACCGGCTTCGCGCCCGCTGTAACGCTCACCGTCCAGCCACAGCCACGCATAGATCTGCGCGGCAATCTCCGGGTCGAGAGTATTAATGGTCACCGTAACATGATCGACGCCCACATCCACCAGTCGATCCACCGCATCCGGAAGCATTAACCCATTGGTAGATAAACATAATTTCATATCTGGCAGGTGTTCCCGGATGAGCGCCAGGGTCGTAAAGGTACGGCTCATATTCGCCAGTGGATCGCCAGGACCGGCGATGCCCACTACCGATAACTGTGGAATAGCCGCTGCGACGTGGCGCACTTTGGCGACCGCCTGTTCCGGCGTCAGCAGCGAGGAAGAGACCCCAGGCCGGGACTCATTGCTGCAATCAAATTTACGGTTGCAGTAATGACATTGCAGATTACAGGCAGGGGCGACGGGCAGATGCATGCGTGCAAAATGGTGGTGACCGCTACGCGAATAGCAGGGATGCAACGCCACTTTGCCAGCCACAACATCAGATAACGGTTCAGGCTGAACGGCCCGGCAGCGTGAACTGCCAACGGTGGATGAGCAGGAAGTCATGGGGATACCTTCGTTTCGGAGTCATAACCCCCAGTTGCAAATCTTGTACCGTGTACCGACTTTTTAACTTATTGAAAAAAAGAGACTTAATTTCACTGCGCCCGCGTTGTGTTGTGAGTGTTGTGGCATTTGGCTGACATTGTGCCGAATGCCACAAATCCGGGCTCACATTCTTGGCAAGGTGATATCCATGGTTTGAATGCGGTACGCCACCTGGCGCGGGGTCATCCCCAGTAAACGCGCCGCTTTCGCCTGCACCCAGCCGGCTTTTTCCAGCGCGGCAATCAACCGCTGACGTTCATCCAGTGAGTGATCGAGCCAGCTATCCTCCCGCGATGTAGTGAGCGGGGGTTGCTTCGGCGTATTTTCCCGGTGATTAAACATGATCACGTCGCGATCGATCAGACCGCTTTCCGACATCACCGCCGAGCGTTCAATGCAGTTTTCCAGTTCACGCACGTTGCCGGGCCAGTTGTAGCTCATCAACAGGCGGATGGCTCCATCGCTGATGCGTAGCGTACGGCTCTGGTTTTGCGCGATTTTACGCACCAGAAAGTGTGCCAGATCAGCAATGTCTTCCTGTCGCTCGCGCAGCGGGGGCAGGGAGATAGGCATCACATTGAGACGGTAGTAGAGATCTTCCCGAAAATTCCCCAGCCGCACTTCCTCTTCCAGATTGCGATTGGTTGCCGCAATAATACGAACGTTCACCTGTAGCGTTTCGTCACCGCCGACGCGCTCCATTTCGCCTTCCTGCAAAATCCGCAGTAGCTTGGCCTGAAACGAGGCGCTGCTTTCACCAATCTCATCAAGAAACAGTGTGCCGCCGTCCGCCAGTTCAAAACGGCCTTTCCGCTGGCGCACCGCACCGGTGAATGCCCCTTTTTCATGACCGAACAGCTCACTTTCCAGCAGGGTATCGGGCAGGGCAGCGCAGTTAAATTTCACAAACGGCGCACCGGCGCGTGGCGAATTGTGATGGATAGCATTGGCGATCAGCTCCTTGCCGGTACCGCTTTCTCCCCGCACCAGCACAGTGGTATCCCAGCGGGAAACCTGGCGAATAATTTCCATGGTCTGGCGCATCGCCGGGCTATTGCCGACCATATTTTCAAAACCAAACGAGCGTGCCGTCGCACAGCCGCGCGGACGTTCATTATTTATCACCGTTGCGCGTGGGGAGGTGGCGGCGGGGCGCATCATCAGCCGTACCGTTTGCGCCACCAGGTTGGCGACCGTTTCCAGAAAACGTGTGCAGGCGGGCAACCGCTCCTCGAAACGCGCCATCGGCTGCGCGGCCAGCACGCCCATCGGTTGTGATTGCAGCCCCATTAATGGCACGGCGATAAACGGCAGGTTGTAGTCATACAGTCCCAGACGATCGAGAAAACGCTGATCGTCAGCCACGCGCGGAAGCACCAACGATTGCCCCTGCGACAGTACCGTACCGACCAGCCCTTCTCCGGGCCGATAGCGGATCAGCGAACTGCCGGGAATCAACTCCTGATCGGCTTCCTGCAAGGCTTCAATACTGAGGATGGATTGTTGATTGTCGTACAGACAGATCATCCCGTGTTGCATAAACGCATCGTTGTGCAGCACGCACAGCACTTCCTGTAATGTCTGACCAATCTCTGTCGCCCGACTTAAGACCACGCTGATGCGTTGCATCGCGGTAAACTGCTGGGACAGGTCGAAGCGCCAGACGGGATTACCCGACTCGGTTCGCTGGGTCATTGTGAGCCTCCGGTCAGTGAATGAAATAACGGGAAACGCAGGGTCAGGCAGGTGCCCCCTTCGGGGCGTGAGGTCAGTTCTATCGCACCGCGGTGGTGGGCCACCAGCGTCTGGATCAGGCGCAGCTCCATCCCTTTTCCCGGGGCATTTAATGCGTCGGGAGAGTGGGTGTAACGCACCTGGATCAGCGGCACATTGTCATTGATATAAAAGGAGAGCCAGCCATTTTCTTCACGGGCAAAAATTTGCGTTTGCGCGGTGAAATCACGCAGGCCAGCGGCAATATCCAGCGTTCTGTCGAGCCACAGGCTCAGGCAGGCAAGCAGTTGCGTGCGCTGACCAAAACCGACGAGTTGCGGTGAATCGAGCTCGATGTGCAGGTTTTTACCCTCATCAAAACGGGTGTGATAGAGGGCGCGCAGATCATCAAAAAAGGGCTGCAACGGCCAGACTGCAGCGCTTTCCAGCTCCAGTGATGGGCGGCAACGTTGCAAACGCGCCATCGCTTCTTCGCCTTCACGCCAGGCTGCATCCAACGCCACATTATTGTGATCATCGCCATTCAGACGCCGTGCGGCCGCCAGCATATTGATAGGGCAATTAAGCTGAATCAGCGCTGCATCCAGCGACTCGCGAATTGCCGCCAGCAGTTTGCCGGTGGTCATCTGTTGCTTGAGACGATCGAGACGCCCCTGTTCCCGTTGCTGCTGCTGTTGGGTATCGTCGGTGATCACCACCAGCGTGCGGGGTAACGCACTATCAATAAAGTAACGTCCGGCTTCTTCGCTAACGCCGGGGAGTGCCCAGCAGGTGACCGACAACCAGCGCACCACGCCACGGATCACGACCGGCAATACCTGACTGGTGGCCAGCTCTGCTTTGCGGGCGGAGAAATTCAGTTCACTGAGTAACTCTTTACCGCCGCAGTCGGCGCAAAACGTTTTATAGACCAGGTTGTCCATCACGACACGGTCGTATTCATCGACCACTACGACTGCCGCCGGAATATTGTTCAGCACCGCTTCCGTGAGCGTCATATGGTTACGCAGCCGCTGCTCCAGCGCATAGCTGGCGCTGATATCCCGCTGCATCGCCAGATAGTGCTCCAGCACACCGAACTGATTGATAACCGGCGTAATGTCGATCTCCACCAGATAAAGGCTACCGTCCTGGCGGCGGTTAATCAGTTGTCCGCGCCAGGCCCGGCGTTGCAGTAGCGTCTGCCACATCTGCTGGTAAATTTCCCGCGGTGTTTGCTTACTCGACAACAGCCGTGGATTTTGCTGTAACAACTGTTCAAGGTCATAACCGGTCTGACGGCAAAACGCCGGATTAGCGTAGACGATCCGCGCATGGGG
The DNA here is from genome assembly GCF_900094925.1 of Kosakonia oryzendophytica. Taxonomy (GTDB): domain Bacteria; phylum Pseudomonadota; class Gammaproteobacteria; order Enterobacterales; family Enterobacteriaceae; genus Kosakonia; species Kosakonia oryzendophytica. Next base: position 166,660 of record NZ_FMAY01000009.1, read on the forward strand.
ATCGGTCAGTGAGATCGCCACAGGCGCTTGTTCGACCATGGTAAAAAACAGGCCGGGATGCCGTTGAGTCAGCGCGCCGGCAATCTCTTCCGGCGCGGTGGCATCCATCATCATATTCAGAGTCATCACGCACTCCTGGGGGGTCAACGTGGGTTATGTCGCAGTTATGACAATTTGTGCCACCTGTCGACTTTCGCCCGCACGCGGTCGGGCGCACATTAACCATGCAAAGAGTGCACCTTCTGCGGCATTAACAGGCGTTAACATTGATCCAGATCGGTATTCGACGGCATTAATCGCGTTGTTGCCCTGCGGGCGGGCACTGAGGACGAAATGTGCTGGCGAAAAAATCATCACGATGGTGCGTGCGCGCCCGGTTTGGTGCAGGTTTTGCTCATCCGTAAACCTGGCACAGCCTTCGCAATATCCTGTCTGATTCCTGCCTTTTCATGGCGGATTAATCCTTTTTCCTGACAGGAGCATGCAATGGCTACTATTGGTATTTTTTTCGGCACCGATACCGGCAAGACCCGCAAAATCGCCAAACTTATCCAACAAAAACTGGGGGAGGCGGCGGCTTCGCCGGTCAATATCAATCGCACCGATCTGGCGACCTTTCTCTCTTATCCGGTTCTGGTGCTCGGCACGCCGACGTTGGGCGACGGGCAACTGCCAGGGCTGGAAGCGGGGTGTGAAAGCGAATCCTGGGGCGAATTTATGGCGCAGCTTGCCGGAACCAGCCTGAGCGGTAAAACCGTGGCGTTATTCGGGCTGGGGGATCAGGTCGGCTATCCGGATAATTTTGTCAGTGGTATGCGCCCGCTGTATGACACGTTGAAAAATTGCGGGGCGCAGGTGGTTGGTCTGTGGCCGAAAGAAGGTTATACATTCAACGCCTCCCAGGCGCTGGAGGCGGATAAATTCGTGGGGCTGGTTATCGATCAGGACAATCAGTATGACCTCACCGACGAACGGATAGATGCCTGGCTGGAAAGCCTCAAACCGGCGATTCTGTAACCGCGCACTATCGGGTGTCAGGCCTGATGACCTAAAAACGCATCAGGCCGATGCATCGTTAAGTAATGTCGCCAGCCAGCGGCGTTGCCATTGTTGCTGCTGGAGGCTGTACAGGTGTTCCCGCGCTTTTACCAGTGCCTCGTTTTTTGCCATCGGCGCGGGTTCCCGGATGTGCTCACACCATACTAAATGCCAGCCCAGCGCGGTTTCAATGGGGGCGCTAACGTCATTTTCTTTCAGCGCAAACAGCGCCTGTTCCAGCTCCGGGTAGAGTAATCCCCGGCTGATCCAGCCCAGCCGACCGCCCTCCAGCGCGCTGGGGCAGTGAGAATAGCGCTGCGCCAGCAGGTTGAAAGCCGTGCGGGTGCGAACGATTTCCTGATGAAAATGCGCTACCTGGCGTCGCACCGTTTCGCCATCGTGATCTACCGTTACCAGCAAGTGCGAGGTTAAACGTTGTTCCGGGCGCATAAACTGCGCCTGATGTTGCTGATACCAGGCCAGCACCTGGATGTCATCGGGCTGAGGCGCTGACGCGGCAACGCGGGTGAATTGCATCTCCATCAGCGCATGGTGGCGGATCACGGCCTGGCGATCCGCTGCGGAAAAGGGCGTCTCATCAAGCTGAGGCGCAAGGGAGGCGGCGACGGCGCTGAGCACCGCGTCCGGGATGTTTTCTCCGCCCGCGGCCTCGACCACCGCCGTTTCCAGTCGTTTCTGGCGTACCCAGGCTGCCTCGAAGGCCGCTTTCTGCGCGGCAGGAAGGGCGTCCGGCTCACAGCACCAGCGCGACAACGCCAGACGTCGCTTGGCAAAACGCGCCCAAGCTGGCTCTTTCATTACTCCTCCACCAATATCATGGCGCTGGCAGGTACCTGGAAACTACGCGTCGAAAAGGTGACAATGTAACTTTCACCGTTGTCGCCCTGATCGGTTGCCGCAATTTGCCCCTGCGCACCAGCGGCAATCACCACCTCGCCGTTGATGGCTAACGCACAGCGGCACACGATATGGTCGCCATACTGAAACTGACCGGCGTGCCACGGTGCGCAGGCCGGGAGCAGCTCCTCTTCCCGACAGCCGACAATCAGGTCGCTGTCGAGAAAATGGATCTGGTAGATGATCTGGTCCATCAAAAATGTTCCCCATTCGCGCACAAAACCGGTAGTGCCACGGCGCACCAGCAAGTCGCCACGCCGGTAACCGAACAGAGTGCCGTCGTTGCGGATCGCGCGTGTCACGCGCACCTCTTCGCCAAAGGCATATTTTTGAGTCATTGCTTATGCTCCGCGGTACAGTGCTGATAACTCTCCGCCAGCAGACGCCGGGCGAGAAGCCAGGGGGCGCGCGGATCCTCTTCCAGTAAATTCCGCAGCGGCACGTGGTCGCGCAGGCGTTGGTGAAAATCACGCAGTACCCGCAGGCAACAACTGCGCAATGCCGGTGATGCGTAGGGTACGCAGAAAAATTCAAAAAAGGATTCGGCGCTGTCGAGTTCATCCACGCCCGGGATGCGATAAAACCACTCCATACTCAACTCCCTGCGGCCTGTTGCGCTGCGCTGCCGCACAGCTCATCGTAAATGGCGACCAGTTCATAATCTTTGGGCGTGCGTTTCCAGCTTTCGGCAAAGCGCCGGATTGCCGGGAGCAACAGCTCGATTTGCAGGGCGTCGAGCCGGTAGCCCATTCGGGCGAACACGCCGTCTACGGCCTTGCGTCCGGAGTGTTTGCCGAGTACCAGCCGGTATTCACGGCCCATCAGCGCCGGGTCAATCGCCTGATAACTGTCACGATCGCGCAGCAGCGCGGCGACATGCACGCCGGACTCGTGGGTAAACACCTGTGCGCCCACCAACGGTTGTTGGGCGTCTATCGGGCGCAGAGCGGCATCGGCGACTTGCTGGCACAGGGCGGGTAGGCGGGCGAAGTGCACCCCGCAGTCGATATCCAGGCAGCGGTGTAAGCCGAGGGCGACCGTCTCCAGCGCTGCATTACCTGCCCGTTCGCCCAGCCCCAGTACGGTGGTATTGACGCTGGTCGCCCCGGCGCGTACCGCCGCCAGGGTATTGGCGGTGGCCAGCCCCAGATCGTTGTGCGCGTGCATTTCAATCTCGCCTGCCCAGCGTTGCCGTAACGTACCGATCCGGGTGGCGGTGGTAAACGGGTCGAGTATGCCGAGGGTATCGGCAAAACGCAGCCGCTGCGCGCCAGCCTGCTGTGCGGTATCGGCAATGGTCAATAGGGTGAGATCGCTCGCGCGGGAGGCGTCTTCACAGCCGATGCAGACCTGCAAACCCAGCGTTTTTGCCTGCTCAATCAGCGTGGTCAGCCGTTCCAGCAGGCGTGGCAGCGGCTCACGCAGTTTGTACTGTCGCAGTTTGTCAGAGGCGGGTAGGGAGATATCCACCCAATCCATGCCCAGGTCGGCGCTTTGCTGAATTTCGTCGCGATTCATCCGGCACCAGGCCATCAGCGTGGCGGCGGGCAGGTGGCGGCGCACCAGTTGCATACGCGTGCGCTCCTCGTCGCCCATCGCGGGTGTGCCAACTTCCAGTGCGGTGATGCCGGTTTCATACAGCGCTTGCGCCAGCGCCACTTTCTCACTGGCGCGAAAGGCCACGCCCGGGCTCTGTTCACCGTCCCGCAGCGTCGTATCGTTTATCACTACGCTTGCCATGACGTCACCTTAACCGTAAACCGGTGTGAAAATGGCTTCAGCCGGACGTGGCTTGCCGTCCTGCCAGTAGGGAGAAAGCGCGCGCAGACGGGCGATGATGGGCGGCAACGCATCAATGACGTAGTCTATCTCTTTCTCGCGGGTATAACGGGAGAGCGAAAAACGAATACTGCCATGCGCGGCCGTATAGGGAATCTGCATGGCGCGCATCACATGCGACGGTTCCAGTGATCCGGAGGTGCAGGCGCTGCCGCTGGAGGCCGCTATTCCGGCCTGGTTGAGCAGCAACAGAATCGCTTCGCCTTCGATAAACTCAAACGCCAGATTGACGGTGCCGGGAACGCGCGGGGCATTACCGCCCATCACCCTTACCGAAGGCACCTGGCTGACCAGTTCGCTTTCAAGACGATCGCGCAATGCGGCAATGCTGTTCATTCCAGGCAGGTGCACCTGCGCCAGTTCACATGCCGCGCCCATCCCCACAATGCCAGCGATATTTTCAGTGCCCGCCCGGCGGCCCCGCTCCTGATGCCCGCCACGCAGCAGTGGACGAAAACGCGAACCACGGCGTAAATAGAGACAACCGACGCCTTTCGGACCATGCAGTTTATGCGCTGAGCAGGAGAGCATATCAATGGCCGTCCGACCAATATCCAGCGGTATTTTTCCCACTACCTGTACCGCGTCGCAGTGAAACAACGCGCCGACGTCGTGCGCCATTGCTGCCATTTCCACAACCGGAAACAGGACACCGGTTTCATTATTGGCCCACATAACGCTGACCACCGCAACGCGCGGGCTTAGCGCCTGGCGATATTGCTGCATATTCAGTACGCCATCGGTATCCACCGCAATGCGGTGGATAAGGTAGCCCTGTCGCTCCAGGTGTTCGCACACCGCCAGGGTTGCCGGGTGCTCTACCGCGGTTGTGATGATTTCCCGTCGCTCCGGCAACAGTTCGACAGCGGCATGCAGTGCGGTAGAGGTCGCTTCGGTGGCGCAGGAGGTAAAAATAATCTCGCTGGCGTGTTCCGCACCGAGCAGGTCGGCCACCTGTTGGCGCGCCCTCTCAAGGGCGACGCGGGAGGGTGCGCCAAAATCGTGAATGGATGACGGGTTACCGTAATGTTCAGTCAGGAACGGCATCATCGCTTCCAGCACCATCGGATCGATTCGGGTGGTGGCATTATTATCCAGATAAACCTGTTTCATGGTGATTTCCCCTCTGTTGACCGACGGTGCTTCAGGCCGCTACGACGTCCATATAACAACCGGTACGCTCCATCAGTTTTTGTTGCAGCCATGCCAGCGTCATATCGGTCATCATGCAACCGCTGCAACTGCCGGAGAGGCTGACTGTCACGGTATGCGCTGCAACGTTCACCAGCGTCATATCGCCGCCATCGGCCTGAATATGTGGACGCAGTTCAGTGATGGCATCCACCACTTCCTGCCAGTGCGGATCTTTCTGTTCTGCGATGGGGGCGGCACTCTGCGGGTGCTGCGCCAGAATATCTGCCAGCGCCAGTTCGATTTTTTCATGGCACGCGGTACAGCCGCCGCCCGCTTTGGTGTAGTTGATCACCTCTTCAAGCGTGGTTAACCCGTTGCTTAACACCGCGCGGCGGATCTGGCCTTCGTCGACGCCAAAACATTTGCAGATCAACGCGCCTTCTTCATGGTCGTCTTCCAGGGTTTCGCCGCGATAGTGGGCAATCGCCGCACGCAGCGCCTCCTGACCCATCACGGAACAGTGCATTTTTTGCGGCGGCAGACCGTCGAGATAATCGGCGATCTGCTGGTTTGTCACCTGTTCAGCCTGCGCCAGCGTACGGCCGATGATCAGCTCAGTTAACGCCGACGAAGAGGCGATTGCGCTGCCACAACCAAAGGTCTGGAACCCGGCCTCAAGGATGGTTTCACTTTGCGGATCCACTCGTAACATCAGCCGCAACGCATCGCCGCAGCTTAACGATCCCACGTCGCCAACGGCGTTGGCGTTATCCACCACGCGGGCGTTACGGGGATTAAAAAAATGATCTTTCACTTTCTCGGAGTAATTCCACATGCTCTCAGCTCCCAGGATGTATGACGGAAAGCGCCGGGGCGCATTTCACCGCGTCAATCAACAGCGGGTCAGACGTACCAAGCAAAAGCAGTACCAGAAGGCAAAGTGACCTATTTTCAGAGGGTTAAGATTTTTTTCTGTCATAAAACTGCGAGCTGTGTCGCAGTTTTATGTTGGTTTTGTCACAGAGACGACACAGTTGGCGGTCAGCACTCCTCATCATCCTGCCAGTCGTGCTCCTGCAAGAGTTGTGCGAAGCGCTGCGGATTGCGGTTACGCGTATTTTTACGCTGCTCTTTGTCATACCAGTAGTGCTGAATTTCCTGCAACAGCCCCTCAATAGTGGTCTCTGCCGGGACGCGCACGGCACGCACACCGATTTGCAGCAACTGGCGGAAGACGCTTTCGCCAATCGCCACACAGTAGAGCGTGACGCAATCCTCCAGCGCTGCGATCCGGCTGGCGATCTTCTCTTGCTGATGCCCGGCAAGCACCGAAAAATCCACTACCCGCAACAGCGTCACGTCGTTCTCCTTCACACCGTAAATAACCAGCCTCGGCGTTGCGCCAAAGTGCTGATCCACATGGTGATAGTCGGAGCTGGCAAAGGCCACTTTCATTGACCAGACGCCGGAGCAAATGGTGCTGAACTGGCGGTTAACATAGTGCATAGTTGCCTCCGGAGATGGGCGGTTCGCTGACGTGCTGGCGCAACGGGGAGTGGTAAGTGGCCAGGTGAGAATGGCGCTCGCGCAGGGTGTTCGCCAGTTCGAACAAGGTATCGCGCATGCCCGCGTAACCCTGACGCACACGGCGAAATTCGCCGAGCCGGTCATAGAGGGGAAAACCTGCGCGCACCAGCGTGATAGCGAACTGCTCTGCCAGATCCGCCGCGTGGGAGTTGGCAACCAGTAGATCCGCCGGGGTTGCGCACAACAGATCCTGCAGGTCTTCCAGATCGCCAATGGTTACGCTATCGACAGGCAGATTTTGCAACCCCGGCTGACTCACTGGTGCGACAACCGGGCCGGGAACCATGCCCTGACTGCGGGCGAAATCACACCATGCCGCCAGCAGATCGCCTTCCGCCGCCAGCGCCATGCGGGCCCCCTGTAACCACATATGACAATCGATCATTGCATCCTGTAATTGCCCGCGCTGGCGTTCAATCCAGGCCGGAACGTCGCGCCCGGAAAGGCGTTGCAGATGGTGAATAAACTGATCGCAGTCGCCAAGCGTCATCAGATGCGGCAGGGCAATTACTTCGCCGCGACTGCGCTGCGCCAGCAGCGTGGCTGCACGGGAGAGGGAGACGCCGATGGCAAAGGTGCACAGGCTCTGCCCCATCTGCTCGATCATGCGCAGAGACGCACCGCCCTGGGTGACTGGCGAGAAGTCACCATTCGCCAGATGACCATCCAGTGACAGCGAGATATCCGGCACTATGATCGGCTGTAACCCGAACGCTTCCACATAGCTGCGCAGCAGTTCCACGTCTCCCGGAGTCAATAAATGGCTGAGCAGCAAGTTAACGCGGCGATTACGCAGACCTGGCAGGGGTTTTTCCGCCACCCACTGCTCAATCACGCTTTCCAGCACCGCGCTGTAGCCGTTCTCCAGCGTGCCGTAAAAATCCGGTGTATTGACGGTGAGGATCGCCACGCCTTTATGACGCGGGAACGCATCGCGGAACTGCCGGACCACGCGCGAAATGTCGCTGCCCTGGGCCTCCGAAAGTCCGGTGCTGAGCAGCACAATGGCTTTGGGGGTATTGCGCTGGCAGAGGAGGTTCAGCGCGGTCAAAATGTTTTCATCCGCGCCCATAATGGTGGAGGTGGGGTCCATCGCCGTTGATTGTAAGGGGATCGGATCGTGAAAATGCTGGATAAAAAAGACTTTTGCGAAAGCGCTGCACCCCTGAGCGCCGTGCACCAGTGGAATGGTCTGTTCAAACCCCATACTGGCAAGGATCGCCCCCAACGGCTGACCGCTTTTTATGGGGCTGACCGCCAGTGGTTTTTTATTACGCATGATTTCGGCCATTATCGACTCCTTATTGCCACGGCGCGCGAGCGTGGGTTTGCGGCCAGACCGGGCTTTCCAGGGTCTGACAGAGTTGTTCGGCCAGCGTGACGATGCCGCGATAGCCGGCGAAGGCATGCTCACGCTCCTGGTTAATATCCAGAAACGGCAACCGCGCTTTGTAGGCGGTGTACATATTGCGTCCACCGGCGATCATCATGTCCGCCTGGTAGCGGTACACCACATCCAGCAGCGTACGGGCGTTGCCCTCATCGAGCATGATGGCCTCGTCACCCATCAGTTCACGGATGCGTTGCCGATCCTCTTCGGTTGATTTGCGGGTGCCGGTGGCGACCACGGTCATCCCCAAATCCTGTAACGCGGAGACCACCGACCAGGACTTCACACCACCGGTGTACAGCAGTGCTTTGCGACCGCGTAACCGCTCGCGCAGCGGGGCCAGAGCCCGTTCGGCGTGCTGCTCTTCGCGGGAGATTAACGCTGCCGTTCGTGCGATCAGATCCTCATCACCGGTCAGGGCGGCTAACTGGCGTAAAGCATCAGAGGTGGCGCGCACGCCGTAGAAACTGCCCTCAAACCACGGTATGCCATAACGTTGTTCCAGCGCGCGGGCAACGTTAATCAGCGCTCGCGAGCAGACCAGCATATTGACCTGCGCCCGGTGCAGGGTCTGAATGTCGGTAAATCGTCCGTCGCCGGAAAGACTCCCCAGTACACGGATCCCCAGCTCATCAAGCAACGGCTGGATATGCCAGAACTCCCCGGCAATGTTGAACTCGCCAATCAGCCCGATATCGTGGCGGTGCGCCGGGGAAAAGGGGGTATCGTCCGGCCAGGGCGACGGCTCGCGACTGCCGATCACCTGCTTCACCATCACCTCACCGGCCAGGCGATTGCCGAGATTTTTACTGCCATAAAAACCCGCCGCATCCACGGCGATCACCGGCACGCCCGTGGCGGTTGCCGCCGCCTGGCAGACGGCATCAATATCGTCGCCCTCCATGGCCGGGACGCAGGTGTTGTAGACAAAGACTGCTGCCGGGTGGTAACGGTTGACGATATGGCGCACCGCATGAAACAGGCGGCGCTCACCGCGCCCCATGATCACATCCTGCTCGTTAAGGTCGGTGGTAAAGCCCAGTCGGTTGATAGCCGGACCGGAGCTCAGGCTGCCGCGATTGTCCCAGGAACTGCCGGTACAGCCGATCGGGCCGTGCACCAGATGTGCCACATCGGACAGCGGCAACAAGGTGATCTGCGCGCCATCAAAGGCACAGCCGCCAGCGGTGGCGCCGGGTTTGGGGGCGCTACAGCCGGTTTTTTGTTTATGGTTGTGTTCGCAGGCGGGCTCATCAAGCAGTGCGAGAATCTCATTCCCCTTCATAGTCACCTCATGTATGGATTGGGTTACCGGTGGTGTTGCAAATCGCAGGCCAGAAGCGAGTGATTGATTTGTAAGGGAAAATTTATGTTGGCTTTGCGACAAAACGAACAATTGACGTAATGCCTACGTCAAAAAAATCCCCCGCGAACGGGGGGATGAGAAGGCGTCAAAACACGCGCGCTTCCAGAGGGTTATCGCGCTCCAGTCGTTTAGCCAGCCAGGGGGGCAGCCGTCCGGCAAGCAGCGTTTTGAGCGCCTCGCACTGCGAGAGAAGGGTAAAACCCGGTGAGACTTTCATGGGGTGAATATTATGGCGGATCAGGCGCGCCGCAGCCGGGCCACCAATCGCTTCACAGAACAGCAGGTGGCAATCCTCCAGTAAGCGGGCGCGGCTCTCATTCGGCTCTTTATCTTCCTGACTGCCGGGGTAGCGACGTAAATCATGCAGCCAGTACCCCTGATCATCAAAAGCATAGATAAAGAACAGGCGGCCCTGACCAAAATGACCGTTGATCGTCAGGCCATCCTGCGAACAAAAAGCGGCAATTAACTGCGGACGCCGCGCGTCTGGCGCTTGCACAGTAAGATGCGCTGGTAATTCACCGCGCAGACAGGCTCTTACCCGGCTCCAGCGCCCTCTGGACATCAGTGCATGTGCATAGGGGAATCGCGCCTCCAGTTGCTGCGTATTCAGCGACGCCAGATAATCCGTGGTTAATGTCTCGTCGCGCTCGTCGGTCAGCCAGGCGACAATCTGCGCAGGTTGAAGCTCCGGCAAAGACTGAAACAGCGCCAGCATCCGCCAGAAAAGTCTGTCGTTGTCAAACATGGAACACCTCCTTACACCCGCGCATCGCGGGTGGCGCGCAAACTGATCGGAAACGCAGGGCGACCTGGCTGCTCATTCACGTAATAACGGCGTCCGCCCTCCAGAGAAAGCACGCCACCCCAGCGTTGGGCGGTGTCATGTTCGATGTGCAGAACCCGCGCTTCCAGATCCTGTTTGGCGATATAGCAGTAGAGATCGTTGCCACGCTGGCGAATGATAATGACTGGCATAGTGCCTCCCTGAGCCCCGTCAGTGACGGGGCTGTGATGGTTAACGGATAAGATCGAAGCTGTAGTCGGTTTTGCCAAGCTTGATGGTCTCTTTGTCCACTTTCTCCAGCACCGCGTTAACCAGCGTCGTCAGGATGCTCATCGCGCCTTCGTAGCCCCAGGTCGTCTGGCGGTGCAGATGATGGCGGTCAAACAACGGGAAGCCCAGGCGGATCAGCGGTACTTCAAACTGTTCGCCTTTAGCGAGGGTGTCGCGCTGAATGAACTTGCCATAGGAGTTGCCAATCATAAAATCCGGCTGGCGGGTGAACATCAGCGAACGGAAATGCCACAAATCGCAGTTGATAAAGACCTCGCTCTGTTGACCATACGGTGAGTCGTCGAGCATTTTCTTCATCGCTTTCTGCCAGCGCTTACTGCCGTTATGACAGAGGATCACCGTCGGTTCGCAACCCAGTTCCAGCAGGAAGCGGGTCAGCCCCATCACAAAATCCGGGTCGCCAAACAGACCGAATTTCTTGCCGTGCAGCCAGGTATGGGAGTCGAGCATCATATCCACCAGGCGGCCACGCTCCAGTGTCAGCGCATCGGCAATCGGCTTGCCGGTAAGCTGGCTGATGGTCATCAGCAGCGCATCGGTGCCCGCCAGGCCAATCGGTGTCGTGACCTCTGTCGCTGGCTGGTTCCACATCTCCTGCACCACTTTTTTGGTTTTCACCAGTTGCCAGGGTTGCAGCAGCAGTGTGTCGATAGCATCGGGTGCCTCGCGCATCTCCTGTTGCGTGGTACCGCCGGAATACATGTGGTAATGGCCATCCGCCGGGGTATCCAGCACCTCTGAAGGATCCGACAGCAGGCTACAGGGCACGTCCATCTGTTCCATCATGCGTTTCAACACGCGAAAATTACCCAGATAGGTTTCAAAACCGGTCACCAGATTGAGGCGCGGCAGCTTACCTGGCTGCCCCTGATAATCGGCGGTGAAGGCGCGGGCAAAACCCTCGAACATATTGTCCCAGCCAGTAATATGGCTACCGATAAAGCTCGGTGTGTGGGCGTATGGCACCGGAATGGCGGCATCAAGAAAACCGTCTTTTTTGGCGTTGGCAATAAAGGCCTGTAAATCGTCGCCGATCACTTCCGCCATACAGGTAGTGGAGACGGCGATGATCTCCGGTTTGTACAGTGCACTGGCGTTTTGCAGGCCGGTATTGAGGTTATTATTACCGCCGAACACGGCGGCATCTTCGGTCATGGAGTCCGATACGCAGGCCACCGGCTCTTTAAAGTGACGGTTAAAATAGGTGCGGAAATAAGCTACGCACCCCTGAGAACCGTGCACATAGGGTAGGGTATTGGCGAATCCCAGCGAACAGAGTACCGCGCCTAGCGGCTGGCAGGCTTTGGCGGGATCGATGGTCAGCGCTTCGCGTTTAAAGTTCAGTGCTTCGTATTCCGGTGTGGTCGTCCACTGGAACACTTCCTGCACCCGCTCCGGCGAGTGCGCTTCTTCCATTCCCCGTTTACCGCTAAACAACGTTTGGTAGGCATCCTGTTCGAACAGCGGATGACAGTTATGGATTTTCTCAACAGTTTGGCTCATGGTGTTCTCCTCCCGCGCCACAAATCGGTGAACAGACGGGATAGCAGGATAAAAGTCAGGCGGATTTCAGCCACGGCGCGGTCAACTGACCCCAGGCGGGATTGTTGAGCGTCATATCCATATCACGGGCAAAAATGGCGAAACCGTCATAGCCGTGGTACGGGCCGGAGTAATCCCAGGAGTGCATCTGGCGAAATGGCACGCCCATTTTCTGGAAGATGTACTTCTCTTTGATGCCGGAGCCGATCAGATCCGGCTTCAGGGCCTTAACGAACGCTTCCAGCTCATAACTGCTGGCGTCATCAAATAGCAGCGTGCCTTCTTTCAGCTCCGGCAGGGTGCGATCGTAATCGTCGTTATGAGCGAACTCGTAGCCTGCGGCGATGATCTCCATCCCCAGATCTTCATAAGCGCCTATCACATGACGCGGACGTAAACCGCCCATATAGAGCAGCACTTTGCGCCCCTCAAGACGCGGCCGGTATTTGGCGATGATGGCGTCATTTTGTGCCTGATAGCGGGCGATCACCGTTTCAGCATTGGCGCGAATGGTGTCATCAAACTGATCGGCGATTTTCCGCAGTGACTCGGCGATTTTGGTCGGGCCAAAAAAGTTGTACTCCATCCACGGAATACCGTGTTTTTCCTCCATATGACGGGAGATGTAGTTCATGGAGCGGTAGCAGTGCACGAGATTGAGCTTCACGAAGGGGGTATTTTCCATCTCCACCAGCGTGCCGTCGCCGGACCACTGCGCCACCACCCGTAATCCCATCTCTTCGAGCAGAATACGTGATGCCCAGGCATCGCCGCCGATGTTGTAATCACCGATGATTGCGACATCGTATGGGGTGGATTCGAACGGTTTACCCTCGCGGTTATCCAGTACCCAGTCGCGGATCACGTCATTGGCAATATGGTGCCCGAGAGACTGCGACACACCGCGAAACCCTTCGCAGCGCACCGGGATCACCGGTTTGTTCAGCACTTTACGGCTGGCGTTGGCAACGGCTTCAATATCGTCACCGATCAGGCCCACCGGGCATTCCGACTGGATCGAGATGCCTTTGGTCAGCGGGAACAGCATTTCCATCTCTTCAATCAGTTTGGTCAGCTTTTTGTCGCCGCCAAACACGATGTCGCGCTCCTGAAAATCAGAGGTAAAATTCAGCGTGCCGAAGCTGTCCACGCCGCTGACCCCGGTGTAGTAGTTACGCCGACCGGCGCGGGAGTACTGACCGCAGCCGATCGGGCCGTGTGAGATGTGGGCCATATCTTTGATCGGCCCAAACACCACCCCTTTAGAACCGGCGTAAGAACAGCCGCGCACGGTCATCACGCCGGGCTGTGACTTACGGTTAGAGATGATGCACTTACCGACGCTTTCCTGCTCCGGATCGGTGACCATCATGTGCTTTCTGCGTTCTTTGCGCGTCTTCTCCGGAAAAACCTCCAGCACCTCCTGGATGATGTCCAGATTACGTTCGCCTGTTGCATTGCTCATTGTGCTATTCCTTCGATCAGGAGGCCTCAGGCCGCGTTCTCTTCGGCGGCGGTTTTACCGATGATGCTGGTGTCTTCCACATCCATAATGCCGAACTCCATCAGCAGTGCTTCCAGCTCGTCCATGGTGCAGGGGGTCGGTACCACCATTTTGGTGTTGTTGACGATCTTGCTGGCCAGCGTGCGGTATTCATTCGCCTGTTTGCAGGTAGGGTCATACTCGATCACCGTCATACGACGGATTTCGGCGCGCTGCACGATGTTGTCGCGCGGCACGAAGTGGATCATTTGCGTGCCGAGTTTTTCCGCCAGTGCGATGATCAGCTCGTCTTCGCGGTCGGTCTGACGGGAGTTACAAATCAGCCCGCCGAGGCGCACCTTGCCGGATTTGGCATATTTAACAATGCCTTTGGAGATGTTATTGGCAGCGTACATCGCCATCATTTCGCCGGAGCAGACGATATAGATCTCCTGCGCTTTGTTTTCACGGATCGGCATGGCGAAACCACCGCACACCACGTCACCGAGCACGTCGTAAAACACGAAATCGAGGTCGGGAACATACGCGCCTTCTTCTTCAAGGAAGTTGATGGCGGTGATCACCCCGCGCCCCGCGCAGCCCACGCCTGGCTCCGGGCCGCCGGATTCCGCGCAGCGCACACCGCCGTAACCGATTTGCAGCACGTCTTCCAGCTCCAGGTCTTCCACGGAGCCGACTTCCGCCGCCATCTCCATAATGGTGTTTTGTGCTTTGGCGTGAAGGATCAAACGGGTGGAGTCGGCTTTCGGATCGCAGCCAACGATCATCACTTTTTTGCCCATCTCGGCGAGGGCAGCAACAAGGTTTTGTGTGGTGGTGGATTTACCAATACCGCCTTTACCGTAAATCGCACATTGACGCATGGTCATGGTGTTTCTCCTGTGGGTTGTGTGTTTGCCACATACCCTTGTGCAGGGAACATACCAGCCATGCCATATTTATTAATTAATTGATTATATTGGTTTTTATATTTTCGCTGCCTGAGCGGGAAGGGCAAAGAGTAAACAATCACCAGACCATTTGTATGAAACCGGACAATCGTGTTTGTTGGCGGCGGCGTGTGCCCGGTGCACGACACTTTGTCGGCTGTTCAACAGGATGTCGCTTTCACTGTCTTATTCCATGCAATGTTTTTTGTGAGATGCTTAGTAATCGCTTGTATTTCCACGAATAAATGAGCTGGCACAGGCTGTGCAATAGCCCACGGACCAGGCCTCTCACATTCGAGGAACGAGCAATGACCGGAAAGATGAAAACAATGGATGGCAACGCGGCGGCGGCATGGATCGCCTATGCCTTTACTGATGTCGCGGCGATTTACCCCATCACCCCCTCCACGCCAATGGCGGAATACGTGGATGAGTGGGCCGCCGCCGGTAAGAAAAACCTGTTTGGTCAGCCGGTGCGGTTAATGGAGATGCAGTCCGAAGCTGGTGCTGCCGGGGCGGTGCACGGTGCGTTACAGGCCGGGGCGCTGACCAGCACCTATACCGCCTCGCAGGGGCTGCTGTTGATGATCCCCAATCTGTATAAAATCGCCGGAGAGCTGTTGCCGGGGGTGTTTCATGTGAGCGCCCGGGCATTGGCGGCCAATTCGCTGAACATTTTTGGTGACCACCAGGATGTGATGGCCGTTCGCCAGACGGGCTGCGCCATGCTGGTAGAGAGCAATGTGCAGCAGGTGATGGATCTTTCGGCGGTGGCCCATCTGGCGGCCATTAAAGGTCGTGTGCCGTTTATCAACTTCTTTGACGGTTTTCGCACCTCCCATGAGATCCAGAAAATTGACGTGCTGGAGTATGACGAGCTGGCCCCACTGCTGGATACCGACGCGCTGGACCGTTTTCGCCGCAACGCCCTTAACCCCGATCACCCGGTGATCCGCGGTACGGCACAGAACCCCGATATCTATTTTCAGGAGCGCGAAGCGGCCAACCGCTACTATGCTGCGTTGCCGGATATTGTTGAAGGTTATATGGCGGAGATCGCCGCTATCACCGGGCGCGAATATCACCTGTTTGATTATTACGGCGCGGAAGACGCGGAACAAATCATCATTGCTATGGGGTCGGTGTGTGACACCGTTTCCGAAGTGGTGGATGCGCTGATCGATAGCGGGGAGAAAGTCGGGCTGGTGACGGTCCATCTGTTTCGCCCGTTTTCACTGGCGCACTTTTTTGCCAGTATCCCGCAGAGCGTGAAGCGTATTGCTGTGCTCGATCGCACAAAAGAGCCGGGTGCGCAGGCCGAACCCTTATGTCTGGATGTAAAAAACGCCTTTTACCACCACGACAACGCGCCGCTGATTGTAGGGGGGCGTTATGCGCTGGGGGGCAAAGATGTGTTGCCGGGACATATTGTGGCGGTATTTGAAAACCTGAAAAAACCGTTACCGAAGGATGGCTTTACGGTGGGGATTTTCGACGACGTCACTCACACCTCATTGCCGTTGCCCATGCAGGATGTACAGGTCTCCCGCGAAGGGATCACCGCCTGTAAATTCTGGGGACTGGGCTCAGACGGCACGGTCAGTGCCAACAAAAGCGCCATCAAAATTATTGGCGATAACACGCCGATGTATGCGCAGGCCTATTTTGCTTACGATTCGAAAAAATCCGGCGGCATTACCGTCTCCCATTTGCGCTTTGGCGAGCGTCCCATCACCTCGCCGTATCTGATCCACAAGGCTGATTTTATCGCCTGTTCACAGCAATCCTATGTCGATAAATATGATCTGCTGGAGGGGTTAAACCCCGGAGGAACCTTTCTGCTGAACTGCACCTGGTTCGGCGAGGATCTGGAGGCGAACCTGCCCAACAGCATGAAGCGTTATATTGCCCGCCAGGGCATCCGTTTTTACACCCTGAATGCGGTGGATATCGCGCGCAAACTGGGGCTGGGTGGGCGTTTCAATATGCTGATGCAGTCGGCATTTTTTAAGCTGGCGGGCATTATCGACCCGCAAACCGCCTCACAGTATTTAAAACAGGCGGTAGAAAAATCGTACGGGCGTAAAGGGCAAAAGATCGTTGAGATGAACAACGCCGCCATCGATCTGGGGATGGAAGCGATTCACGAAGTGATGGTGCCGGAACGTTGGGCGACGCTGGAGGAGGAACGGCCTACGGATACCCGGCTACTGCCGGATTTCATCCGCGACATCCTTGAGCCGATGAACCGGCAGAATGGCGACACACTGCCGGTCAGCGCGTTTATCGGCATGGAAGATGGCACCTTTCCAACCGGCACCGCCGCCTGGGAAAAACGCGGCATCGCCCTGCAAGTGCCGGTCTGGCAACCGGAGGGCTGTACGCAGTGTAATCAGTGCGCGTTTATCTGCCCGCATGCCGCCGTGCGCCCGGCCTTGCTCGATACGGACGAACGCGAATCCGCACCGACGGCGCTGCTGAGTAAGCCAGCGCAGGGGGCGAAAGGGTATGAATACCATCTGGCGATTTCACCGCTGGATTGCTCCGGCTGCGGCAACTGCGCGGATATCTGCCCGGCGAAGGGCAAAGCGCTGAGTATGCAGCCGCTGGAGAGCCAGCGGCATATGGCGGCTATCTGGGATCATGCGCTGGGACTGTCGCCAAAAGCCAATCCGTTTAACAAAACCACGGTTAAAGGCAGCCAATTTGAAACGCCGCTGCTGGAGTTCTCCGGCGCGTGCGCTGGTTGCGGCGAGACGCCGTATGCCCGGCTGATCACGCAGTTGTTTGGCGATCGGATGATGATTGCCAATGCCACCGGCTGTTCTTCCATCTGGGGAGCCAGTGCGCCATCGATCCCGTGGACCACCAACCACAAAGGTCAGGGGCCCGCCTGGGCTAACTCGTTGTTTGAAGATAATGCTGAATTTGGCTTAGGGATGATGCTCGGTGGGCGGGCAATACGTGAGCAAATCGCCAGCGACGTGACCGCAGCGCTGGTCGCGCCGGTCAGTTCCGCGTTGCAACAGGCGTTACGCGCGTGGCTGGAGCATAAAGAGAGTGCGGAGGGCAGTCGCGAGCGTAGCGAGCAACTGAGCGCGCTGCTGGCGCAGGAAAAAGGCGAGGATGTTTTGCTTAACCGTCTGTATCAAAACCGCGACTATTTTACCCGCCGTTCCCAGTGGATCCTCGGCGGTGACGGGTGGGCGTATGACATTGGGTTTGGTGGGCTGGATCATGTACTCGCGTCAGGCGAGGATGTGAATATTCTGGTGTTTGATACCGAGGTCTACTCCAATACCGGCGGTCAGTCCTCGAAGTCGACGCCGGTGGCGGCGATTGCCAAATTTGCCGCAGAAGGCAAACGCACACGTAAAAAGGATCTTGGCATGATGGCGGTGAGCTACGGCAATGTGTATGTCGCACAGATCGCGATGGGAGCGGATAAAGCGCAAACCTTACGGGCGCTTGCCGAAGCGGAAGCCTGGCCCGGGCCGTCGCTGGTGATCGCGTATGCCGCCTGCATTAATCATGGCCTGAAAGCCGGGATGGGGTGCAGCATGCGTGAAGCCAAACGGGCGGTGGAGTCCGGTTACTGGCACTTATGGCGTTACAATCCGCAACTGGCAGCAAAGGGCAAGAATCCGTTTATGCTCGACTCTGAAGAGCCGGAAGAGGATTTCCGTGAGTTCCTGATGGGCGAAGTACGCTATGCCGCGCTGGCGCGGACATCGCCTGAGCTTGCCGGGCAACTGTTTGAGCAAACCGAACAGGATGCGAAGCTGCGCTTTGCGCAGTACCAGCGACGGGCGGGGGAATAGACCGCTTGCCGGATGGCATTGCTGCCATCCGGCGACCAACCTCTACGATGCGATGCTGGCGGAGAACATTGACAGGCAGAATGGGGTGTTTCAATACTGAAGGGAACGCTTTTTTCAGGAATCCTCTATGAATGACAAAACGCTGCCACCCTTTGTTATCCGCAATTTCAACGAGATTGAGATGGAGACCTTTGTCCGCCCGCCGTTGTACGAGTCGCGCGGGGGATCGCTGACCAACGGCACCGCTGCCACTAAGCTTGGCGCATCAATAGATATTTTGCCGCCGGGTAAACGCGCCTGCCCGTTCCATTTACACCATGCGCAGGAGGAGATGTTTATCGTGCTCAACGGTAGCGGCACCTTGCGCATTGGCGATGAGTTACGCGCCATTAAAGAGGGCGACGTTATCTGCATTCCGCCGGGTAAAAACTGGCCGCATCAGATTATTAATACGTCCGATCAGCTTCTGCGTTACCTCTCTATCAGTACCCTGGAAAGCCCGGAAATCTGCGAGTACCCCGATGCGGATAAATTTCTCGCCCGCGCCCGGGTTGACGGGCGCGACACCTTCCGCCGGGTGGATTTTAACGGCGAAGGTGTGGATTACTGGGAGGGGGAAGCATAATACCAGGCGTTGACTCCTGTTCAGCAATCGTCGCCCATCGAGGCGGCGAACTGCGCTTGCCTTGTGGGTACCCGCGCTGGAGCGCGGGGCTACGGGAACTGATAGCTGTGTTACGTCAGCAAATGGCGTAAGCTGAAGGACTTATTTTCGTTATGCCATTTGCATAACGGCACATTGATTACACACGAATGACACTAAAGGTTCACACAGCCTATGTCTGATATATCCTCATCACCGCTCCATGAAGCGTATCCACAATTACAGACGCTGGATCCTCTGGCCAACGCGATCATTGATAAAACCGTCGATAATGTCACCCGAAAACTGGTGGCGGGTTACCGCAATAAACGGAATTCTCAACCGGGTGCGAACAACCCCAAAATAGCCGTCACCGTGGCAGACACCCTGGAAGCAACGTCTGCGCAAAGCGTACTGGAAGTCGCCAACCGTGGGGTGAACTGGAAAGAACTCATTGTTAAAACATTCAGCCACGGTATTTCATCGATCGCCTCCATGAAGTTTGATGGTGAATTTACCGTCACAAACGGTGTGGCCGATGGGCTGAAAAATGTTCCCGACACGCCGGGGGTCTATGTCGTTTTTAATAAAGAGGGCGTGGCGCAATATATTGGTGATGCGGCCAAATTACGCACACGCTGGATTGCCGGTCATTTAAATGAAAATAAACAAGCCGAACGAAATGGAAAGCCCTATAAGCTGGCTGACGAGTTCAGTGAAGGGTGCACGGTAAAATTTATCAGCGTCGATTCGGTTGAAACGGCGGCGGCGATTGAAGCGCATATCCTGAAAACGGAAATGCCGCCGGTGAATAAAAAAGAGGAACTGAAAAACGAGCAGGGCACCCGTTCTAACATTGAAGCAAAAAAAATGAAGGACAAGCTGGATAGCGCCGCTACCCTGGCTGTCGGCGCGGCGAAAGAAGCCGCGCTAAATGTCGGATGGGACGTGTTCGAACGGCTTGCCACCACCATGATCAAGGCGCTGAAAGATGAAATGGTGGATCTGTTTATCACCTCAAAAGCACTGCTTCGTGTTCGATTAACGCGCTTTCTGGATACGGTCTGGGGTGTCATTAAGCAGTACATTGAAGCCCCGCTGTCGATTCTGAAAGGCATCTTTGAATTCGTGCTTAACGCGTTGAGTCAGGCGATCGGCAAAATCTACCAGTTGGCGAAAAATATCTACGAACTGGGCATGTCGGCGATGGCATTGGTAAAAGGCGCGAAAACGATGACGCGCCAGCAGATGATTGATAAAGCCTCTGAGATCATTATTACCAGCGGCGTTCTGATCTTCTGGGATGCGCTGGAGCCGATTATCGAGTCCGGCATTACGGGTTTATTTGCGCCGCTTGCGCCTTTTGCGCCGTATATCTCCTCATTGCTGTGCGCGATTGGCTTTGGTGTGACCAGCCACTATTTATCGTCATTTGTGCCACAGGTCTTAACGCTGGTCGCCAATACCGAGCCGCAATTTATTGAGGCGGGGCGTAAAACACATCAACAGTTGCTGGAAAATATGGAAGCCAATGAAAGTCTGCTGACGGAAATCACGGCATATGCCCGTTCGTCCGTGGCGTTTATTGATGAGACGCGCGCGCAAACGCAACAACTTCAGTCGCGGGTAGTAAAACTGACGCGTTTTTCCATTGCCGATGATTTAGCCAAATTAAAAGGACAGTAATGTGACTGCTTTATTGCCAGCCATGCCAGCGCGCCAGCATCCCGTTGCCCATTTTCGTCACAATATTGATGCGTTGCTCCTGCGTCTGAACGACGAATTCGAGAAGACGAAAGATGTGCAGGGTGAAGTTGCCGCCTTTAATGAACGCGGTTTTTTTAGTCGCTGGACGGGGTCTATCACGACGCAAAATGACACCGATTTGGCCGGTATGATCGCAAGCCTTGGCGGCAGCCTCAGCGTGACGCAAGAGGTGTTGCGTTGCCTGTTGCAGATCAACGCAGAGAAAAACCAGGCGCTGAAAGGGTTTCATGCCGCAATTGTGGACAAATTGCAGGATCTGGAATCGAACGATAGCGCTTTTGATATGAGCGTACGGGAAAACTTCACGCTGCTGCTGGAGCATCTGAAAGAGCAGGTTGAAGATAAGCTCGCGCAGGCAAACCTGGTTGAAGAGCACGCTCGAGCGCTGGAAACACACCATGACCAGCTCACTACTTTTCAGCGCGATATGGCGCAACAGCAGCGCCAGTATCAATATCTGGTTGAGCAACTTCATGAACTGGAAACGAATAACGAAACATATGCCCGGCAAGTGAATCAGTGCAAAAGCGAACTGGCAGCGGTAAAAAACAGAGCGGAGGGTATAGAACGTAAATTGGTCGCACTTGAGCAACAGTTTGCTGAAAATACGCTGCACTGCAACACGCTCGCACGCACCATGCGTAAGAACCGACCGGGCTTCAGGGACCTGTTATTGTTCGCCTCTTCGGCAGGAGTGGTTGTTCTGGGCTGGATGCAGTTTGCTCACACGCTATAAACTGCAGGCGGCTAACTCGCTTCGCGGATGGCTGTAATAAACGCCTGCAACGTCGCCGGGATCTGGCGGTGGCTGGAGTAGTAAAGGCACAGCCCTTCAATGGGCGGGCACCAGGACTCCAGCACCAACACGGCGTCTCCCTGCGCAATGGCCTGGCGGGCGTAAGGCTCCGGTACAAACGCAATGCCGAGGCCTTTTACCGCCGCTTCAACCATCAGCGCACTGTTATCGAGACACAGATTTCCGGGCACATCCACTAACAGCGGTTTGTGATGGTCCATCAATTCCCAGCGGTAGCGCTTGCCGCCAGGAAGGCGCTGGCAAATGCAGCGGTGCTGATGCAGATCCTGCGGTGTTTGCGGCGTTCCGGCCTAGCTGAGATAGCCCGGCGAGGCAATAGCGATAAAACGGATCGGGCCACCAAACGGCACAGCAATCATATCCTGGGGCACAGATTCTGCCAGGCGCACCCCCGCATCGAACCCTTCTGCCACAATGTCCACCAACCGGCCTTCGGTGACCAGATCCAGCGTCACATGCGGATGCGTATGCAGAAATCCTTCCACGACATGCTGCAACAACCAGCGTGCGCCGCCTTCGTTGGCATTGATCCGCAACGTTCCGCTCAGCGTCTGCGCACCAAGACGCGTGGCATCGAGTACGTCGTCCAGTTCGTTCAACAGCGGTTGTAACCGTTGCAACAGCGCCGCGCCATGCTGTGTGAGCGAGACGCTGCGGGTGGTGCGGTGCAGTAGTCGGGCGTTTAGCTGGCTTTCCAGCGAACGCATCGCGTGGCTTAGCGCGGAACGGGAAACTCCCAGTTCATTGGCGGCACGCTGAAAACTACGATGCCGGGCAACCAGCACAAAGGCGTTTAAATCACTCAGAGCGGGCGGTTTCATTGTTGAAAATGTCTCACCATATCATGCGCATTGTTGTGACTTATCATAGCACTGGCGACGACTTACGCTAACAGACGTTGAGTTGACGACGAGGTATGTGATGAAAAACTGGCTGATTACCGGGGCCTCCTCCGGTCTTGGATTGTTGATGACGCGTAAGCTGTTAGCGCGGGGTGACAAGGTTGTGGCGTGTGTTCGCCGCCCAGCGTCGCTGGACGAACTGTATGCACACTATGGGGAACGATTAATCGTATGCTGTTTTGATATGACGGACACCCCTGCGATGCGCGATGCACTGACGGTCGCCTTTACCGCCTGTGGCCGTATCGATTATGTGGTGAGCAACGCCGGTTATGGCCTGTTTGGCGCGGCGGAAGAGATAAGTGATGCGCAAATCGAACGGCAGATTGCCACCAATCTGACCGGATCGATTCAACTGGTGCGCGCGGTGTTGCCGTGGTTGCGGGCGCAGAACGGCGGGCGGATTGTTCAGATCTCCTCGGAAGGCGGGCAGGTGGCCTACCCGAATTTCAGCCTTTATCACGCCAGCAAATGGGGTATTGAAGGGTTTATGGAGTCGGTTGCGCAGGAAGTGAAACCTTTTGGCATCGATATTGTGATTGCGGAACCCGGCCCGACGGCGACCGGGTTTGGTCAGGGGCTGGATCATGCAACCCCGCTGGCCGTCTACGATGAAACACCGGCTGGTGAAGTGCGACGGGCGATTGCCAGCGGTGCGTTTGACATTAAAGGTGACGCTGAACGCACGGTTGATGCCTTGATCAAGGTGGTGGAAATGCCACAGCCACCGTTCAGGGTGCCGCTTGGCAGCATCGCTTACCACCACCTGACGGCGTCGCTTTCCGCACGGCTACAGGAGATTGAACGCCAGCGTGAAGTTGCCTGTTCTGCCGATCGGGATTAGCGCATCTCCAGCAGCGGTTTGGCGGTTCTGCCTGGTGTCTGGTAGAACCGCACGGCCGCCTGCCACTGGTGCAGATCGAACCGTTCTGCATCACTGATGCGGCTGCGGCGCAGGTACGCCCAGAGCATGCGGAATGCCTCCTGCCACTTTGCGGCGGGCAGGGTCTTGAGATAATGACGAACATGAAACCAGTGCACCACAGGCAAATGCTGGCGAAGAGAGAATGGCTGTCCGGAAAGCAGGCCGTAGCTGATAAATTGCCCGCTATGCGGCATGGTGTCCAACAGATGTTGTGCCAGCGCGCCGCCGGTGGCGTCATACACCCTTTCCGCATTACCGGCCGCCTGCGCAATGGCCGCGCTTTCGGTTTCCAACAGGGGTTTGATGCCGCTGGCCGCGAGTCTGTCGGCATGGATCGCCGAGCGATAAATACCGGTCACGCTCAGTGCGCCTTGCTGTAAGGCCCATTGCGCGAGAAAACCCGCGCAGTCCGACCCTGCTGCCGTGACGATGACATGCCTGCCGACGGGCGGGTAGTGTTGCAGCATCAATAATGCCGCCAGCGGGTTGATATAGGCTCTGGCGGCAAGTGTATCGTCAATCTCCTCCGGCACGGGAATGGCGAAGGCCGCCGGGCAATCAACATAGTGCTGCCATGTTCCTTCGCCGCGTAAAGGCAACACCCGTCTTCCCACCAGATGTGCAGCAGTGGCGGGCGCCTGAGTCACCACGCCCACGCCTTCATAGCCTGCGACCGCAGGCAGGGTGATGCGGTGGCGGTACGCGCCCGTTACCGGGATCAAATCCGAGGCATTCACCGGGGCAAACGTCATTTTGACACGCATATTCTCTGCCGCCAGTGGCCCCGTTTCGCGCTTTTCACTTTGTAAACGCACCAATGGGTCGCCAAAATTTCGGTACACTATTGCGGTGTTGTACATGCTTTGCACTCTGTTATGCCGGTCGCTAACGTTAAACACTGTAAAGGATTATACCTATGTTTTTCCCGAAGAAATCCCTCTGCTCTCTGCTGCTTTCCGGCGTCTGCGCCGCAAATGCCGCCACCATTGATAACGCGACGTTGACAGCAGTTGCCCGCTTGCAGGAAGCGCATTTAGGCGCGCGTATTGGTATTGCCGTGGTGGATATCGCCAGCGGAGAAACGGTGAGTTATCGCGGTAATGAACGCTTTCCGCTGAACAGCACCTATAAAGCGCTGCTGTGCGGAGCGTTGTTGAGTAAAGCCGACAAAGGTGAATTGTCGCTGAATGACACCACGCAGTTCAGCCAAAGCGAACTGGTGGAGTATTCGCCTGTCACCAGCAAATTCGTTGCGCCAGCGACCATGAGCTGGCAACAACTGTGCAGCGCGGCCGTCAGTGAAAGTGACAACACGGCGGCCAACCAGGTGACGAAAAAGCTCGGGGGGCCGGCGGCGATAACGCAGTTTATTGCCTCTTCGGGTGACAGTGTCACGCGACTGGATCGCTATGAACCTGAGCTGAATAGCGCCATTCCGGGCGATTTACGCGATACCACCACGCCACTTGCTGTGAGCAAGACCCTGCAAAAATTGGCGCTGGGTGATGTGTTAACGCCGCGCTCCCGCGCGCAACTGGTGCAGTGGATGCGCGACGATAAAGTGGCTAATCCGCTGTTGCGTTCGGTGTTGCCAGCAGGCTGGGAGATTGGCGATAAAACCGGCGCCGGTGCCAATGGTTCGCGTTCCATTATCAGCATCGTCTGGCCGCAAAAAAATAAACCCCAGATCGTATCCATTTATATAACGGAAACCAACGCAACGATGGCGCAAAGTAATGACGCCATTGCCCGAATCGGCACGGCAATATTTACTGCAACGCGTTAATAAATCGGCAGAGGATAACCTCTGCCGCTACCTGACGTTAAATAATATTCTCCCCCGAATGACCCGCAAAAAATAACACGCCATGGATAATGGTTAAGCCGCATACATATCCTCACCCACGCGTTAACGTAAAAGAGGCGTGAAATAACAGGATTATTTTGGGCATGATTTCGCAACTGTGGGTGAAAACCTCAATCAACGGGATGATGGCAGGCAACGTCAGTCGCCGTTGGGCGAAGAAACACCGTCCCGCAGGTATCGTGAAGCGAAAACCATGGAAGAAAAACAGCAGCAGTAACGCACTTTCCGCCCGGTGTCGTCGGGTGGCTTGCCTCAGGCCTTGCAAATTATCGTCTATGATTGTTCTTCATGGCACGTGGAGAGGTAATTGCATGGCGTCGATAGCGTTTCGCAAAGGTTGGGGTGCAGAGTACGTTGCCGATGGTAGCGTGCATTTTCGCGTATGGGCAACCGGGCAGCAGCGCGTTGCCCTGCGGCTACCCACCGGCGATCGGGACATGCAGCGGCATGACGATGGCTGGTTTGATATCACTGTCGCTAATGTGCCGCCGGGTACGGCGTACCAGTTTGTGCTTGCTGATGGGATGGCGATCCCCGATCCCGCTTCCCGCGCGCAATCCTCCGGGGTTAACGGCCCCTCTGTCGTCATCGACCACACTCGTTACCGCTGGCAACACCCACACTGGGCGGGCCGTCCGTGGGAAGAGACGGTAATTTACGAACTGCATATAGGGACGTTTACACCACAGGGAACATTTCGTGCAGCGATGGAAAAACTGCCGTACCTTGCACAGCTTGGCATCACCCTGATTGAAGTGATGCCGGTTGCCCAGTTTGGCGGTAACCGTGGTTGGGGGTATGACGGTGTGTTGCTGTATGCGCCGCATGCGGCCTACGGCACGCCGGATGATTTCAAAGCCTTTATCGATGCCGCTCACGGTTACGGTCTGTCGGTGGTGCTGGATATTGTGCTCAATCATTTCGGACCCGAAGGGAATTATTTACCTTTGTTGTCGCCGGACTTTTTCCATCAGGAGCGCCACACCCCTTGGGGGGCGGGGATCGCCTATGACGTTGACGCAGTGCGGCGTTATATCGTTGATGTTCCCCTTTACTGGCTCAACGAGTTCCATCTCGACGGGTTGCGGTTTGATGCTATCGATCAGATTGAGGACAGTGCGCAACCGCCCGTGCTGGTGGAGATCGCCCGCCGCATTCGCGAGGAAATCACTGACCGTCCTGTCCACCTGACCACCGAAGATAGCCGCAATATCATCGCGCTGCACCCGCGCGCGCCAGACGGGGCGGTGCCACTGTTTACCGCCGAATGGAACGATGATGTGCACAATGCCGCCCACGTTCTTGCGACGGGCGAAACGCACGCCTATTACCAGGATTTTGCCGACAAACCGCAAAACTGGCTGGCGCGTGCGCTGAGCGAGGGGTTTGCCTTTCAGGGTGACATCGCGCCGTCGACGGGAAAACCGCGCGGTGTGGATAGCCGTGCCCAGCCGCCCGTGGCGTTTGTCGATTTTATGCAGAACCATGATCAGACGGGCAACCGCGCCCAGGGGGAAAGACTGATTACCCTCGCGGGCGCGGCACGTGCGCGCGTCCTGCTCGCCGCACTGCTGTTTTCACCACACATCCCGCTATTGTTTATGGGCGAAGAGTATGGCGAGACGCATCCTTTTCTGTTTTTTACCGATTTTCAGGGCGATCTGGCGCGTGCTGTACGGGAAGGGCGAGCACAGGAATTTAAAGGCCATGCCGGGCACGATGGAGAAACGGTTCCCGACCCAAACGCCGTCGAGACGTTTACCCGCTCGCAGCTTGACTGGGGAGCATTAGAGCAGCAGGCCGCGCAGAGGTGGTTAACTCAAACCCGTGATTGGCTGGCGTTGCGGCAAAAACATGTGGTGCCGTTGCTGAGCCGTGCACAAGGCCACTGTGGCGAGGTGTTAGCGACCGCGCCGGGTTTTGTGGCCGTCTGTTGGCGTTTGCCCCAGGGCACATTATCGCTGGCGTTCAATGTGGGGGCGACACCGCAACCACTGCCGCATTTACCCGGTAACACGCTGGCCGCTTGGCCTGCTGAGCACGATGATCTGCCGCCGGATGCCTTCATTGTTCGTCTGGATCAGGGAGACCACCTGTGAATATACCGACCGCGACCTACCGTTTGCAGTTTCGCAATGGCATGACGTTCGGGGGGGCAACCGCGTTGATTCCGTATCTGAAGCGGCTGGGCATCAGCCATCTCTACGCCTCTCCGGTATTTACCGCCACACCCGGTTCAACGCACGGTTATGATGTGACGGATGCAAATGAACTCGATCCGGCACTTGGCGGGCGTGAAGGGTTTGACCGCATGGTCAGCGCCTTAAAAGCCGCGGGAATGGGACTGATTCTGGATATTGTGCCCAACCATATGGCAGCTTCGCTGGACAATGCCTGGTGGCGCGACGTCATTGCCCGGGGCGAAAAGAGCGCGTATGCCCACCATTTCGATATCGACTGGTCGCAGCGGCTGACGCTGCCTTTTCTGGGCGATGATTTCGACACGGTACTGGAAAACGGTGAGTTGTCGGTGCAGGCCGATCCCGTAACCGGGCAGCCTGCGCTGGTTTACTACGACAATTTTTATCCGCTGGTGGCAGGAAGCTGGCAGGGCGAAGCGCACGCCATTCTGGGGCTGCGCGACAAGGCGCAGCTCGCCGCATTGCATGACCGCCAGCCCTGGCGTTTGATGAGCTGGCGCGATGCGCCCAATTCGCTCTCTTATCGCCGCTTTTTTGAAATCACCGGGCTGGTCGGCGTGCGCGTGGAAGATGAGACGGTGTTTGCCGATACCCATGCGCTGATCCTTGAACTGGTGCGTAGTGGCGCGGTGGACGGTTTACGCATCGACCACATTGACGGGCTGGCGGATCCGCAAGGTTATCTGACGCGGTTACGCCAGCATGTTGGCCCGGACTGTTATCTGACCGTGGAAAAAATCCTCGGCAAGGGTGAACAGCTCCCTGGCGACTGGCCGGTTTCCGGCACCACCGGCTATGAGTTTATTGCTGCGCTGTCGGATGTGTTGGTAGACGATGCGAATATTGATCGGTTACGCGATGCCTGGCATGCACAGCTCGGCCGAACAGTGGATATGCGGTCAGAACTGCGTGCGGCAAAGCTGCTGATGGTGGACCGCAATTTCAACGGAGAATTCACTGCGCTGCTGTCGCTTGCCCTGGCGATGGGACGTCGCGAAGCCCCGGCGCTGCCAGAGAGCGCGGTGCGCCAGGCGCTTCGCGAATTACTGATCGCATTTCCTGTTTATCGCACGTATGGCACGGCGCAAGGTCTGCCCGCAGCAGACGCGGCGCTGCTCCATAAGATGATGGACAACATTCAGCGCGGTCCGCATGCAGTGGATCCGCAGGCTCTCGACTTTCTCGCCGCTGTTTTAGCGGGCCGCGTGGCGGAAAGCGTGGCGAGTGAGGCGACGCGTTTTCGCACCCGTTTTCAACAACTGACCGGGCCGCTGATGGCCAAATCTGTCGAAGATACGCTGTTTTTTCGCCAGAACATGGATCTGGCGCTCAACGAGGTGGGTGCGGAGCCCTTGCCGCGCACTTTCTCACTGGCGCGTTTCCATGCGGAGATGAAGACCCGGCTCGCGCAGCAACCGGATGCGCTCTCTGCGACCTCGACGCACGACACAAAACGCGGGGAGGATGCCAGGGCGCGGCTCTATACGCTGACGGAAGCCCCCGAATACTGGGCTGAGTGTGTGGCGCGCTGGCGACAGATGAATCAGGCGAACGTGGTGCAACTTGACGACGGCCCCGCGCCGCGCCCGGCGGTGGCGTGGATGATTTATCAGGCGCTGGCGGGCGTCTGGCCGGTTGATCTGCAAGCCGATGACGCCGCAGGTTTACAGGCACTGGAAGAGCGGTTTGTGACATTTGTTGAGAAAGCGCTGCGTGAAGCGAAACAGCGTACCGACTGGATCGAGACAAACGATGCTTATGAGCAGGCGGTACTCGACTATGCACGCCACTTGTTGTCACCGAACAACCGTGCGTTTTTGCAGGACTTTGTCACCTCACTCCAGCCGTTTATTCGTGCCGGGCTGGTGAATAGTCTGACGCAAACCGTGATTAAGTTAACCGCGCCCGGTGTGCCGGATATCTACCAGGGCAGTGAAGCGCTCAATTTCAGTCTGGTGGATCCGGATAACCGGCTGATGCCGGATTACGCAGAACTGGAACAGTTGTTGATGGCCGAAGAGCAGGCCGACCCTCATTCACAGGAAAGCTGGTCGAGCGGCCAACTGAAGCAGTTTTTTATCTATCGGCTGCTGCATTTACGCCAGCAGATGCCACGGCTGTTCCGCCGTGGCGATTATCTGCCGCTCACCGTTTCAGGTGAGCAGTCCGACAATCTGATCGCGTTCGCCCGTGTTGAAAACCAGCAGGCGTTGATCGTCCTGGCGCCGCGTCTGCTTTTTGGCGCGCTGGACGGCAGCCTGGCGGGTGCCAGCATTGTGTTACCCCCACAACTGGCGAACCGGCAGTATCGGGACATTCTCAGCGGTGAAGCGATTTTTTTGACCAACAGCGTGACACTGCGATCGGTCGGCGGGTTTACGTTCGCCGTGCTGGTAAGTGCATAAAAGAAAAGAGTGCAAGTCGCACTCGTTATCTCAGGTGAGAGTTTACAGGCGATAAAGAGGAATCTATGTCTGATGGTAAACGCTTTTACATCACGGCAGGGCATGGCCAACAACTCGGTGCAAACTTCGACGGCGAGGGCGTCAATTTCGCCCTGTTTTCAGCGCATGCGCAACGTGTGGAACTCTGTTTGTATGATCCCAGCGGTAAGACGGAGATAGCCCGGCTGGATCTCCCGGAAAATACCCATGAGATCTGGCACGGCTATGTTCCTGGCTTGCAACCTGGCGCGCTTTACGGCTACCGGGTACATGGTCCGTTCGACCCGGAAAATGGGCATCGCTTTAACCCGCACAAATTATTGATTGACCCCTATGCCCGTGAGATTGTCGGCGACATTCAGTGGAATGCTGCACATTATGCCTACGAACTGGGGCATGAAGATAAAGACCTCACATTTGATACGCAAGACAGCGCGCCGTTTACGCCCCGCTGTCGGGTTATCGATCCCTTTGCTTTTGACTGGCAGGATCAGGCTCGACCCACCATTGCCTGGCCGCAGACTGTGATATACGAGACCCATGTCAAAGGGTTTACACAGCTAAATCCCTTGCTGCCAGCGGAGCTTCGCGGCACCTTCGAAGGGATGGGGCATCCGGCATCGGTGGATTACATCAAAAGCCTTGGCATTACCGCTGTCGAGTTGTTGCCGGTGCATTGGTTTCCGGACGATCAGCATTTACTGGACAAAGGTCTGCGCAATTTCTGGGGTTATAACACGCTCGGTTTCTTCGCCCCGGCGACGCGCTATTACGGACCGCGGGGTATTCAGGGGGTACGCGATATGGTGCGGGCATTTCATGACGCGGGTATCGAAGTGATCCTCGACGTGGTTTACAACCATACGGCAGAAGGTAATGAACTGGGGCCAACGCTCTCCTTTAAAGGCATCGACAACTTCTCCTATTACCGTACGCTGCCCGATCAACACCGTTATTACATTAATGACACCGGTACGGGTAACACGGTCAATACGTCTCATCCCAGAGTGTTGCAAATGGTCATGGATTCGCTGCGTTACTGGGCTGAATCAATGCATATCGACGGCTTTCGTTTTGATCTGGGCACGATCCTTGGGCGTGAGCCGGAAGGGTTTGACCAGCGCGGCGGCTTTTTCGATGCCATGACGCAGGATCCGCTGTTGTCGAAACTGAAGCTGATTGGTGAGCCCTGGGATATTGGTCCGGGCGGTTATCAGGTGGGTGGCTTCCCGCCGGGCTGGGCGGAGTGGAATGACAAATACCGTGACACGTTGCGGGAATACTGGAAAGGCGACAATGTATCGACGGATTTCGCCGCTCGTTTGCTGGGCTCCGGTGATTTATACGATCAGCGCGGACGTCGCCCATGGGCGAGTGTCAACTTCATTACTGCGCATGATGGTTTTACGTTAAACGACCTGGTGTCATACAACGAAAAACATAATGAGGCCAACGGTGAGGAGAATAAGGACGGGCACAATGACAACCGTTCGTACAACTACGGTGCAGAAGGGGTAACGGAGGATGACGGCATCAATGCTGTGCGTGAGCAGCAAAAACGCAACTTCCTGGCAACGTTGTTCTTTTCCCACGGGACACCGATGCTGCTGGCCGGGGATGAGTTTGGTCGCAGCCAGCAGGGGAACAATAACGGCTACTGTCAGGATAGCGAAATTTCCTGGATCCACTGGGATGCCCAGCAAGGGAACGGCGAGCTGCTGCTGGAATTTACCCGGCAGGTGATTGCGCTGCGCGCATCGCAACCGCTACTGCGCCGTGAAAACTGGCGCGATGGTATGGTTATACAGTGGTACAACGCAGGCGGCGGTGAACAGCTTCCCGAACAGTGGGATGAAGGCTCGACGCTGGGTGTCTATATCAGCCGCCCGGACCTGCAAACGACGCCGGGTATCTGGCACGATGTGCTGATGCTCTTTAATCCCTTTGAAGGGACGGTGCCGTTTTGCATTCCACAGATCGGTGAAGGGGGCTGGGTGCTGGAGTTATCCACGGCGGATACGGAAAAACACGGGTTCGTCATCACCGGCGAGCACGATTTTGAACTGGTAGGGCGCAGCCTTGCGCTGTTCCGGCGCCCTTAATAAACGCGCGCCGGGTGGAACAAGCCTGGCGCGCTCTTCTTATCCCCGAACCAGTAACTTTCCGCGAATCAGCAAAAGAAAGGTTTTCACCATCAATAACGCGATCACCAGGTTGGCGCCGATAAACAGTGGGAACGCCATCCAGTAAAGCGCACCGCCGGGTGCGGCATGACCAATCTTAATGGCGTTGGTGGCCAGCGACGCGACGCCGAACGAGAAGCTCCAGAATGACGGGTTAAATGTCTGGGCGCTGTACCAGGGAAGCAGGCGGATCATAAACAGCATTTGCAACAGGCCATAGCCGAACAACAGTTTGGCGAAGACATCCGCCTCGCCACCGTTGACGCTTAACCAGGCGCTACAGGCGACAAAGGCTGGAGCCATCTGAATACCCAGCGACGTACGGACAGCCGGGGGCATCTCATCCAGGTTGCGCATCCGGCTCAAAATAGCAGGTTCCAGGCTCAGCCAGGAAAACAACCCCGCGCCAAGAAACAGGATCCCAACATCGTTGAAGCCCAGCGCACCGCAAGCCATGGCGCTGATAAAATTATTGGCGACAGTGGGCAAATAGAGGCCCGGTGTGGTGGCTTCTTTCGGGTGTTTACCGCGCCACAACCCGGCAGTTTGCCAGGCGGAGTAGGCGAGCTGCACCGTCACGGCCACGATAAAAAGCGCGAAGGCGAGGGGATAATTCCACGGAACTATGCCGATGGCCACCAGCATAGACGTTGCCGGGGCCAGGCTCACAAAGCTGCTTTTCAGTGGATGGGTTATCTCTTCCAGCAGGGTGTGACGATGGCGCACTAACCGGACAAGAAAGGCCGTCATCAGTACCGCCCAGATCACGATGGCGAGGAGGATAAGCGTGGTGGCGGGGATGATACTGACAGGCCAGATTGTGGCGGCAAAGCGCCAGGAAAAACCCAGTCCGATAATACCCAGCACGATACCGAAATAACCGGCGGGCAGATTTAGGGGTGATTTTTTCATCACCTTACTCCTGAGGAAATGGAACCTGTATTGAAACCGCAGGCATTATAAATGATATTTTGTTTGCATGTTTGCTTTATCGCCTGGGATCGTCTCCTTAGCGCGTTTTTTCATCACGGTACAGGGTGTTTTATTATTCATTTTTATAAAACACACTCAATA
The DNA here is from genome assembly GCF_900094925.1 of Kosakonia oryzendophytica. Classification (GTDB taxonomy): domain Bacteria; phylum Pseudomonadota; class Gammaproteobacteria; order Enterobacterales; family Enterobacteriaceae; genus Kosakonia; species Kosakonia oryzendophytica. The sequence goes on from NZ_FMAY01000009.1 coordinate 199,629, forward strand.
TTCCCCTGCATTAAAATTAATAAAATAAGTAATTATAAGAACGTTGTTATTTAATTTATTAAGTTACGCTTTTCATTATTTTTATCTTCCGGGCTAGCGGTGTTACCTATTATCAATTATCAGATGAAATATCTGATTTTGTCCGTTCGTTGGTATCAATTGTCACCCAGTTATTTATTCTTAAAACATTAGCGTGCTGTTTCAATTCAATAACAGGAGGCGTCGTGCCTGCATATGCCCGTGTCTCCCAATCAGTAACTGCTGAACATGTGTCTGATGCCGTCCGGGACATGGCATCGCCGCAGTGGCACCCGGAGGAGGATGATCTTCCTGCCACGCGCAGTGCCGGTAGCGCCTTTCGCGGAATGTTATGGCAGATGACGGCAAATATTGCCCGCAATACCTTCGATGAACTCCTCGACAGTTACGCCGGGGCCGCTGAAGCCTGGCAGGGCCTGGTACGTCTGGACACACAGAGTCTTGACTGGGAGGAACTGCTGCGCCAGGCCGCCGAGGCGATGCTGCAACATGAGACATTGCTTCCCCCCGGCATTCGTGAGCAAGTACGTGAAAGCGCCCAATTTGTGCTGCGCTTCGTCGCGTTTTATCAGGAACAGAACGACGTGGCAGACAGGGGCGAACTCGCCACGCTCATGACGCGCTATAGCGATATTTTCCCGGAGGGTGGGGTTAAGGCGGTACAGGACTTGCTGTTTATTTTGCAACATGCCCGGCGTGTTTCTCAGGGAACACTGCCACAGAGGTTGCAGTCGGTGCATGACATGCTCGGCTCCGACTTACTGCATTCATTGCCCTTTGCAGCGCAACTGCGTGTGAATATTGCGGCAATTATCACCGCATCAGGTTACTGGCAGATGGCAGAAACGCTCTGGGAAGAGACACAGCAGATCAATGCCAGCGCGGGATCCGTAACAGAAAAAATGCAGCAGGTTGCTGCGCTGTTGCTGCGTCAACAACCCTACCTCCCCGTTGAATGGCAGGAGGCAGTGGGGGTTATCAGCGCTGTGCAACGGCAGGTGGCTGCACTGCTGGCACAGCCGGAAGGCAGTGAGAGTTCTATGCTGGAACGCACGCAGCGGGTGTTGCAGTCACTGAGTTCGCTGGTGAACTCGCCAGTGGTGGCAGCATGGTTGCCGGGTCTTATCCGTGAGCACCTGGACGCGTTGTTCAACCAGGGAAGGCTGATCGTGGGGGCGTTAAACAGCCTGCTCTCTGGCGGTCATTCCTTGTCGTTCGAGGATTATCTGGCGCAGGTGCTGGCGCTGGGTGATGCCATTGCGCCGGAACTCTTAACCCCATTGCGGACACTGGCGACACAAATCCGCCACATCGTTGCGCCGTGGCAGGATGCCACATTCCCGACGTGGCCAGAACCGGCGACGCCTGCGGCCATGCTGGGGTGGTTGCAGAGTGTGTTAATGCACCCGCTGTTTCGCGAAACCGTGCTACCCCGGTTGCCGGAGGAATACCGTCAGGCACTGACCAGCGCACTGCACTTGAGTCAGCAGGCGGGTACGTTTCCGGTGCAGGGCACAACCCATGAACAATTACAGTGGCTGCTTACACAGATCCATAATCCGGATTTGCGACAACTGATGGCACAGGCCGGACTGGAAACATATCTCACCACCCTGAGGGAGCAACTGAGTGGCGATGCGGCGTCAGAGTTGTTCAGTCTGTTTCTGCAACTAATTAACCCGAACCAGACCGTGGCCCAACGGCTGGGAAATCTTATCGCCGGTATTTTTCGCGGTAGCGTACTGACGGGGGCGGTGAGTGCGGGGTTACGCTGGATGCCAGGTGGCCAGGTGCTGGAGCCGCTGTTCCGGCTCGGTATGCACTGGTATCAGCGCACCCTTCTGGCGCCGACATGGGCCGCGACGCTCGGTAATTTTTTACGGGTTGTGCAGGAAGACCTCTCCGGCAACGTGCTGGTGATGGACCTGGTGGCCCGTCTGACCGGCGTCATGCCGCCGTCGGCGGCGGAGGCCATGCGCACACTGCAGACCATTCACGCGTTCCAGCTACAACGCGATCTCACCACGCCGGATGATACGCTGCGCTGGGTACTGGCTGGTGCGGTGCACTATCCCGAACTGAAACCCTGGTACCAGAACTACCTTAACCTGATGCTTGCCTGGTCGGTGAAAAAGATCCTCGAAAGCAGAGATGTGCGCACGCAACAACAAGAGGTGGCACATCTGCAGGCGTGGTTATCGGAGCCGGAATGGCAGCTCTGGCCTGGCGTGGCGCAGCTTTCCGCTTTGCTGCCGTTACTGCCACTGCTGCCGGCGATCCGCGAAGAGCTGGGTGAACGGACCCTGCCCACGGGGAACTCGTGGCTGGAATGGAGCGCCGCGGTTGCCGATATCCTTGCTGTCAGCGAGCACCCGGCGCTGCAGCAGGTACGCCGGCAACTGGAGCAGAACATTGAGGCATGGATAAGCGATACCCTGCTGCAGGCAATGACCGGCGACGCCAGGAGAAGGCCGCTCACCTCACGGCGGCTGCCGGAGCGCTGGAGCATGGCGGGTATCTCGCCTGAAGGCATGCGGGAAGAGGGGGATATCTGGCTCAGCGGCGGCGAGATGTTCATTCGCGAGCAGGGACGCATGTATCGCGTGGAGCCGGATGCGGAACACGGCGTGCTGCGACTGATAAAACCCGGAGAGACACACGCCAGTGGGGCATCGCCGCGCGTGCTGCGTGAAGACGGACGCTGGCGGCTTGACCTCCGTCCAGCCGCTGGTCTGCCAGGCGGCAGCCCGGTAGCCGGTATGGACATGAGCGGAGGTATTATCCGCCTGGGCCAGGATGACATGGACTGGCTGGCTTCAGAAGAGACACAGCGGGTGGCAAAAGTCGCGACAGGCGTGGGGCTGGGGATCTGGTGGCTGGGCACATTGTATGCGTTCTGGCGCAGCTACCATCAGCCGGCACCAGCCTCTTACCGCGCAGCGCCACAGGAAGCTGCGCCAGCGCAACCTCCGTCGCATGAGGCCGCCGCACGTCTGCTGAACCCGCCGGTAACAGAGACCGTGGTGGAGATGGGCGAGCCCCAAAACACCGATACAACGCCGGGCCGCTGGCAGCGTGCTGCCGCGCTGGGCAGGCGCTATCGCGTACCGCTGGGTATGACCGCGCTGGGGGCCATCTCCAGTGCGGCGTATTTACAGTGGCTGTTGCGAAACCCGGAGCAGGACGTTCTGAGCGAAGAGGATTTGACAGCGTTGCAGGCCGTGCTGGCGCAGAGGGATTACCAGATAGTCATTGACCTTCCGCAGCCGGAAA